>CAZLJS010000340.1:0-1517 GCA_964559895.1 uncultured Sangeribacter sp. | reverse complement strand
TTTGTTCTCGATGATGACCGCCTCAAGCAGGGTAACGCAGTGTTCGGTCAAGACTATTTCCGTGAATTGCTTGAGCGCGTTCGCTCCATCCGAGCAAGTGAACGCCGTATTTGGCAACAAATCACAGACATATATGCCGAATGTAGCATTGACTATGACAAAAATGCGATAACCACACATGAATTCTATTCAATGGTGCAAAATCGCTTTCACTATGCTATAACCGGACACACTGCTGCAGAAATAATTCATGCAGGAGCAGACCACTTAAAGCCGAACATGGGCTTGACAACATGGAAGTATGCTCCAGATGGTCGAATACTGAAATCTGATGTCTCAATTGCCAAGAATTATCTCTCGGAAAAGGAAATACGCTCGTTGGAACGTACTGTGACTTCATATTTTGACTACATCGAAAGCCAGATTGAGCGCGGAAACGTTTTCAACATGGAGCAGTTTGCCGCAAGTGTCAACAAGTTTCTCACCTTTAACGATTACAAAATTCTCCCCAATAAGGGGTCAATATCGGCGGCACAAGCAAAGGCAAAAGCTGAGCAAGAGTATGACATTTTTAATAAGACTCAACGCATAGACTCTGATTTTGACAAGCGAATCAAAGGCATGTTAGACAATTAAATAGCTAAAATTTAGATTACAAATGGATAATGTTGCTAATACCATACGTCAACGCCTATCACTGCGCAAACCATTGGCAGAGGCGTTAGACTTGACAGCGAGGATTGTAGATAAACTCTCGCTGGCTAAACCTTCGGCTGATGAGAACGAGAACAAGACCTTTCTCAATGAAGAATTGGCGAAGGTTAAAGAGGTCGTGCCATTCATCAAAGATTTTGAGCGCGATTTTCCGTCATTGGCGTTTTCAATTGCTACCGGAATCGGCAAAACCCGTCTGATGGGAGCAATCATAGCGTATTTATACCAGAAGAAAGGGATAAAGCATTTCTTTATTTTGGCTCCAAACCTCACGCTTTATGAAAAGTTGAAGAAGGACTTTGGCGATACATCATACGAAAAATATGTGTTCAAGGGCATTAGTGAGTTCGTGACAAAGCCTCCGGTTGTGGTTACAGGCGAGAATTACAATCAGCAAAACTCATCTATATTTAGTGACCTTGAAATCAATATATTCAACATTTCTAAGTTCAATTCTGACAGCAAGGATTCAAAGAAAGGTGTAGCGAGAATGCGCCGCCTCTCGGAGTATCTTGGTCAGTCGTATTTCGACTACCTTGCCGGGCTTGAAGACTTGGTAATATTGATGGATGAAGCTCACCGCTATCATGCCGATGCCTCTAAAAAGGCTATCAATGAGCTGCGTCCTGTGCTTGGTTGCGAGATGACAGCTACTCCGCTTGACGAAAAGGATAAGCCATTCAAAAATATTGTATTTGAATACAACTTGGCACAAGCTCTTGAAGATAAGCGATATATAAAAGACCCAACTGTCGCTTTCAGAAAGAATTTTGACAAGTCGAGCCATACAAGAGATGAAGTGG
>CAZLJS010000339.1:0-1534 GCA_964559895.1 uncultured Sangeribacter sp. | reverse complement strand
ATGTTAATAAATCATGCATTTACCTATGTTTCAGAATGTTGTGAACAGGCTTTTTTCATCGTTTTGAGGAAAAAGTAAAAATATGAGACGGCGGCGGCCGCCAAAACGATGCAGAAGCTGTAATACACCCCTATACTTTGGTAGTTCAACACCTTCCCCAGGAGCAACATCACCGGCACTCCCAAGAGCATATAGCAGCATACGGAGGTCCATAGCAGCGGCTTGACGTAGGAGGTGCCGCGCACAGCGTTGCTGAGCGTGACCTGTGTGGCGTCGAAGAGCTGATAAAGCACCAAGGGGAATATTAGCAATAGTGCGGCGTCTATCACCGCGGCGTCGCGGGTGAAGATGCCAAGCAATTTTTCTGAAAAGAGTAGGAATATCGCGGAGGCGATGACGCTGAAGAGGAAGTTCAACGACACCCCCACGCCTGTGGTGCGCTTGATGCCGCGATAGTCATTCACGCCCATCTTCCCCGCCACGCGGATAGACACCGCCACGGAGAAGCTCATATACGTCATAAATCCTATCTGGCTCATGGTGTTGGTCACCTGGTAGGCTGCCAGCTGAAGCTTGCCAAACCAGCCGCAGACCACGGCGCCCATGGACCATATCAGCACCTCGGCACCGTTCTGAAACATCACCGGATATGAGGTCTTAAACACCTTGTTGACGGCCTCACGAGTGATGGTGCCATGGCGCACGCCTTGGAGATAGGGGCTATACCTACGGGTATGATACACAAGCCAATAGATACCCACCATGGAGATGATGCGCGACATGAGCGTGCTCAATCCGGCACCGACGAGGCCCAACTCCGGCGCGCCCCATTTGCCGTAGATGAGCATATAGTTGCCCAGCACGTTGAAGAGGTTGGAGCCCAGGATGATCCACATCGGCGAGCGGGTGTCGGTGACACCGTTGGCCATCTGCTGACAGGCGTTGAAGAAGCCCGCCGGGACCATTGTGAATAGGATGATGATGTAATATTTGCGTATCAGGGGCAACAGCTCGGGTGGTTGCCCCATCTTGTCGAGGAAGAAATACAGCACCGCCATCACTGCCATCATTAGCAGCGACATAGCTTCGTTGGCGTAGATGCCGACGCGGAGGGTGCGACCCACCTCGTAGTAATCTTTCTTAGTAAATAGCGCGCCTATCAGTGGTGTCAGGCCGCAAGAGAAACCGATGAGCATCACCAGTGGCACCATGAAGAAGTTGCTCACGAACGCCGATGCTGCCAGCTCGTTGGTGCCATAGTCGCCCACCATAGCGGTATCGACGAAGCTCACCGCCACGATGCCTAACTGTGTCAAGAAGATAGGGAGGCCGAGGTGCAACAGCTGCTTCACCTCCTGTTTGTATCGTTGCCAACGTGTGGTATTGGCGATATCGTTTTCCCTTATCTCCATCGTTTAGTAATTACAATGCAAATTTACTAAATATATCGATATCACCAAAAACAGGGGAATGGAGAGACAGCAAGCGACGCGGGATGCGGGAAAGGCTAACGCCCTGACACCTTCGGGCTTGC
>CAZLJS010000338.1:0-1543 GCA_964559895.1 uncultured Sangeribacter sp. | reverse complement strand
ACAGAGCCGCAGCAGCAAAAGAAAGATCTTTTGAACAGAACAGCTCCGCACTACGCAGGGCAGATGCGCACAAGGGGGCCGGAGCCCTGGCATTCGCAGATACATACAGCCATAGGCCTGGCAATCGTAGATACATACAGCCCTCGCCATTGCTTTAGCAGAGAAGCTCGGTTGGCTTATATGCGCCGTTTACTGCGTGAGAGCGGCGATGGCGGAGTGGACCTTGGCGAAGTCGATGGCGGCGATGGCGCGCTGCATCTTCGCAGCGATGCGGTCTGTGCATAGATTACCTATGGACCCTTCGTGGGTGTGATGTAGAGTGCCATGGTACTCAAATTCGCCACGTTGCACCGCCATACCTACCTGCTTATAGGCATCGCGGAAAGGGGTGCCGTGCTCCACCAAGTGGTTCACCTCCTCTACCGTGTATGCCAGCTTGTAAAGCGGGTTATCCATCACGTCAAGCTTCACCTCCATGTTCTCCACAGCATACGCCACGATGTCCAAACAGTCGTTCATCTCCTCAAAGAGAGGTATGAACACCTCCTTGATGATCTGCATATCGCGGAAATAACCCGATGGGAGGTTGCCCGTGATAAGGCGGATAGTGTTTTGCACACCCTGAATCTTGTTGCAGTGTGCACGAACCAGTTCAAACACGTCTGGGTTCTTCTTGTGAGGCATAATGCTTGATCCGGTAGTAAGCGCGTCGGGGAGATGCAGGAAGCCGAAATTCTGGCTTGTGTATAGGCATCCATCCATGGCGAGACGTCCCACCGTTTCAGCCACAGCGGCGTAGGCAAAGGCGATGATACGTTCCGTCTTGCCGCGTCCCATCTGGGCATATACCACATTATAATCCATGTCGTCGAAGCCCAGCAGGTCCGTCGTCATCCTTCTGTTCAGCGGTGCTGAGGAGCCATATCCCGCGGCCGCGCCCAGTGGATTCTGGTTTGTAGTGTCCCATGCCGCTTTCATCATAAGCATATCATCGGCGAGGCTCTCCGCATAAGCGCCAAACCAAAGGCCGAAGGAGGAGGGCATAGCCACCTGGAGATGCGTGTATCCGGGGATAATAACATCCTTATATTGCTCGCTCTTGCGTTGCAGCACCTCAAACAGCGTCTCTATCTTTCGTACCGTCTTCTCAATCTCGGCGCGGGCGAATAGCTTCAGATCCACCAGCACCTGGTCGTTGCGTGAACGGCCCGTGTGAACCATCTTGCCGATATCGCCAAGGCGGCGTGTCAACATCAGTTCCACTTGCGAGTGGACATCCTCCACATCATCCTCTATCACAAATCTACCCTCCATGGCGTCGGCATATAGCGATTTTAGCTCGCGTAGTAGTGGCTCAAGATGTTGTGATTCAAGCAGTCCCACGCTCTCCAGCATGGTGATATGCGCCATGGTGCCCATGATATCGTAGGGTGCCAGATAGAGGTCCATCTCTCTGTCGCGACCTACGGTGAAAGTGTCTATGCGGTGGTCTTGGGCAAAACCTTTGTCCCAAAGTTTAGTTGTTGACATGTTGTCGATAAAA
>CAZLJS010000337.1:0-1583 GCA_964559895.1 uncultured Sangeribacter sp. | reverse complement strand
GCCGTCGTTCTTTTTGTCGTGGCGCATCAGCGCGAGCAGTGCGGGATAGTCGTCGCAGGTGATGAGGATGCGGGGGTAGTTGCGGTTGAGTATCGCGGCGAGGTCGTATAGCAGCGGCGATGCCATCTCCTTGCGCATGACGCTAATGACGGCTTCTGCCACTAGCCCTACCATCACGGCATGGCCATGGGTAATCGGGGTATTGCGACGCATCATCAGGCTCTCCACGGCGTGGCCTATGGTGTGCCCCAGGTTGAGCGCCTTGCGTATCCCTTTCTCCAGCGGGTCCGCTGCCACGATACGCTCTTTGACACGACATACCTCCACTACATCGTCGAATAGTGCCGTGCGGTGTGCCATCACCTCGTCGCCGTAGCGCATCAGCATGGCAGCGTGCTCGGGGGTGTCGAGGAGCGCTGTCTTAAGCATTTCGGCGTAGCCGGAGAGGATATGTTCCTTGGGTAAGGTCTCGAAGAAGCGGGGCACTATTATCGTCGCCAAGGGGATACGGAAGGCCCCTATCTCGTTCTTGAGTCCCATGAAATCTATGGCGGTCTTGCCCCCTACTGCGGCATCTACGGCGCCGAGGAGCGTGGTCGGCACGTTGACATACTCTATGCCGCGCTTGAAGGTGGCAGCGGCGAAGCCACACATATCAGTGGTGACGCCACCTCCCACGCAGACAGCCACGGAGTTGCGCTTAGCGCCGTTCTCGACAAGGAATTGCCATATGCGGCTCACCCCCTCGAGCGTCTTATGCTCTTCGCCCATGGGGAAGCTACCCATCACGGGGGCTGTGGATAGAGTGCTTATATCCTCCGTCACTCGTGCGGCAACGTTATCATCCACAAGTAGATACAAGTCACTCACCGACAGCTCGCGTAAGCCATCGGCAAGGGTTGGGGATTGGATAATCTGAGAGGTCGCCATATATCATCGTGGGATGCGCGGGGCATCCTTAGTTATAACTCCTTGAGCCACTGAGGCACAAGCGCGGCATTGGCGGTGCGGTCCAGTATGGTCGGCACGATGGACACCACGCCATGCTCGAGGCACCATTGGTCTGTATCCTCAGCGTCCGGTTCTTCGTTGATAAACTCGCCTGTGAGCCAGTAAAAATCTTTGCCGAAGGGGTCCTCATAGCGCTGATACTCCTCGTTCCAGCGGCCCTTGCAGTCGCGCACCAGGCGCATCTCGGTAGGCACCACGTCGCGTGGGAAGTTGACGTTAAGGCAAACGCCCTGTGGGAGAGACTGCTCGAGCACCATCTTGGTGAGACGGCGTATGAATGGCGCGCATGGCTCGAAATCGGCGTCGGAGGCATGGTTGTCGAGGGAATAGCCCACGGAGGGGATGCCACACTCGCAGCCCTCAAAGACGGCGCCCATGGTGCCTGAATAGTTGACGTTGACAGAGGCGTTGGAGCCGTGGTTGATGCCTGCGATGACCATATCGGGCTTACGCTCAGAGAAGAGCACCAGCATGGCGAGCTTAACGCAGTCCACGGGGGTGCCGTTGACGGTATAAACCTTGGTGTCGCCGTAGTCCTCCATGCGGGTGAAACGCAGCGGTCCGTTGACGGT
>CAZLJS010000336.1:0-1584 GCA_964559895.1 uncultured Sangeribacter sp. | reverse complement strand
CCAACGGAGACTTCCTGGTCTTCGTTGACTCGGATACTATTTTACCCCCGAGCTACATCTCCTCACTAAAAAAATCCTTGGCAGAGCACCCCACCGACTGCTTCGGTGGCCCCGACGCTGCCCACGAATCCTTCTCTCCGCTACAAAAAGCCATCAACTACTCCATGACATCCTTCCTCACCACAGGAGGCATACGTGGCGGCAAAATAAGCATGGAGAAATTCGTGCCACGCACTTTCAATATGGGGTTCTCACGCAAGGTTTACGACACCGTGGGCGGCTTCCGCGAAATGTTTAGCGAAGATATCGACATGAGCACACGCATACGCAACGCCGGATTCACCATCACCTTATACCACGACGTGAAGGTGTACCACAAACGCCGCGTGGATCTGCGCAAGTTCATGCGACAAGTATATGTCTTTGGCATGTCGCGCATCACGCTGGAGATACTATATCCCGGTTCTATGAAGTTGGTGCACACGCTACCCGCACTCTTCACCATAGGCGCCACAGCGCTCCTCATAGCCGGATTCTTCTGCCATTGGCTCTGGTTGCCGCTGATCATCTATTTCGGAGCAATATGGATTACAGCACTATTCTCCATGAAGAGCCTAAGGCTGTCGCTATTAGCTGTGGTGACATCCATCATCCAGCTCACAGGATATGGCTGCGGATTCATCAAAGCTTATACCCGCAATATCCTCCTGCGACGCGGACGCGACCTCAACAAGGAGATAGAGATGCGACGCGGAAAATAGCCACTCCTCATCAACCATTTTTTATCACTATTACCACATCTACCTGACTCATGATTAAAGAAAAGCTCACCTCCAACACAAATAATATCCCGGGCGACACAGCCGCTGAGGATAGCGCCACCTTTCCCACACACCGCACCATCAAGGCTATGCACGCCGATGAACGTCCCCGCGAGAAAGCCCTCCACTACGGCTGCGGAGCGCTGACAGTGCCCGAGCTATGGGCTATGATACTCGGCTCCGGCACCAAAGGTGTCAATATCCTGGAACTATGCTATAATATGATGGCGCGCAACGACCACCACCTCGCCACGCTATCGCGCCGTTCTCTCAAGGAGATGCTGGAGATAAAGGGCCTCGGTCCCAACAAGGCGTTGCAGGTAATGGCAGTGATGGAGCTGGTGAAACGCTTCAACAAGGAGGAGATACCTGAACGGCCACAAATCACAAGCGCAGCAGATGTGCACAAGCTGATGCTCAACGAGATCGGCTATATCGGGCATGAGGAGATATGGGTGTTGATGCTCAACCGCGCCAACCGCGTCACCAAGATGATGCAACTGACGTCGGGCAGCGCCACCGCCACCGTCTTTGACGTCAAATTGGTATTGAAGAATGCACTCATGGAGAACGCCGAAGGCATCATCCTATGCCACAATCATCCCTCCGGACAGCTATTCCCCTCGGGCCAGGACGACAACATCACACAGCAGTGCAAGCGTGGCTGCGATGCCCTCGCCATCCGCTTCCTTGACCACGTCATCGTCTGCAGCACCGGATACTATAGCTACAACGACAACAGCAAACTATAGCAACGGCGGCA
>CAZLJS010000335.1:0-1585 GCA_964559895.1 uncultured Sangeribacter sp. | reverse complement strand
CATAGAGGGTGGCGGGGGCGTCGTCGGTGGAGTTGGTGGCGAGGTATCCGCCTATGTTGAAGAGTTTGTTTTGTATCTTTATCAACAGGTTGCGTTGGTCATCGGGGCAGTCCTTGGAGGATAGTATTACGCCTAGCAGTGAGGAGAATTCATCTACGGTGCCGTAGGCTTCGAGGCGGGTGGAGCTTTTTTTAACTCTTTCGCCGCCAACGAGTGAGGTGGTGCCACGGTCGCCCGTGCGTGTATATAATGCACTTTTTGCCATGTCTATTCTTTTTTTGGTATAAACGATTTTAATATGGAATTGTTGCATTAGGTGTTAACAATTGACATGATTTGAAAAAAAAGTTGTAAATTTGCCAATAGAATTATCTAACATGGAGAAGGACTATATCGTATCTGCGCGTAAATACCGTCCTGCCACCTTTGCCTCTGTGGTAGGGCAGCAGTCGTTGACGCATACTCTGAAGAATGCCATCTTGTCCAACAGGTTGGCGCAAGCATATCTATTTTGTGGGCCGCGAGGGGTGGGCAAGACCTCTTGTGCGCGCATTTTTGCCAAGACTATCAATTGTAGTCACCGCACTCCCGAGGGGGAGGCGTGTGGCGAGTGTGACTCATGTCTTGATTTTCAGCGCGGTCATTCCTACAATGTGATAGAGCTTGACGCTGCGTCCAACAATGGTGTGGACCAGATGCGTGCGCTCACGGAGCAGGTGAATATCTCGCCGCAGGTGGGGCGCTACCGCGTGTTCATCATCGACGAGGTGCATATGCTGTCGTCGCAGGCGTTCAACGCGTTCCTCAAGACGCTTGAGGAGCCACCGTCGTATGCCATCTTCATTCTTGCCACTACGGAGAAGAACAAGGTGCTGCCGACTATCCTGAGCCGCTGCCAGATATATGATTTCTCACGCATCACCAATGCCGACATCGTGGAGCATCTGCGCTACGTGGCCGACAGCGAGGGCATCGCGGCGGAGCAATCGGCGCTGGAGATAATAGCGTCAAAGGCCGACGGTGCCATGCGCGACGCGCTCTCCATCTTCGACCAGGTGGCTGCCGCCTCGGGCAATAACATCACCTACGACTCCACGCTGGCCAACCTCAATGTGCTCGACCACGAATATTACTTCCGTTTCGGCACCGCGTTTAAGGCCGGCGACGTCCCCGCCGCGCTCCTATTATATAAAGAGGTAAGGGATAAGGGCTTCGACTCGCAATTCTTCGTCAACGGTCTGGCGGCGCATCTACGCAACCTCATGGTGGCGTTTTCAGAGAGCACGCTACCGCTGCTGGAGGTGTCGCCGCAAGAGGAGGCGCGCTACCACGAACAGTCGCATATGTTTAACCCGCAATGGTACTACGCGGCGCTCAAGATACTCTCAGACTGCGATCTCAACTTCCGCATAGCCACCGACAAACAGCTATTGGTGGAGCTAACGCTGATACGCATCTGCCAGCTTCTACAGCCCACCACGCCTATTGGTGACGGGGGCAACGGCAACGGGGCACCGCTACGCAGCATCGCTTCGGGAGGAACCGGCGCGGCACCGACCGCCACTCCCAGGGCACAAACCACAGC
>CAZLJS010000334.1:0-1590 GCA_964559895.1 uncultured Sangeribacter sp. | reverse complement strand
AGTTGTGGTCGTCGATGGAGAGGGTGGTGAGTGCCGACACATATACCTTGAAGATATCATCGGAGGGGATGGCGGCTGTGAGCTCCGGATTCAGTCCGTGGATACCCTCCATGAGGAGTATTTCGCCCGGGTTGAGGCGCAGCGGGCGGTCCTTCTCTATGCGTTTGCCAAACTCGAAGCTGTAGGTGGGGAGATTGATCTCCTCGCCTGCCAGTAGTCGGTTGATGTCGCTGTTAAGACGCTCTAGGTCAAGCGCGTAGAGCGATTCGTAGTCGTAGTCGCCCTTCTCGTCGCGCGGGGTGTTGACACGGTCCACGAAGTAGTCGTCGAGGGATATCATGCGCGGGGTGAGGAGGTTTGCCATGAGGTGGAAAGCGAGGCGCTTGCAGGTAGTGGTCTTGCCCGATGAGGAGGGTCCGGCGAGGAGCACCACGCGCGCGCCACCTTCGGCATTGCGCTTGGTGATGTCGTCGCTGATGCGTCCTATCATGTTGGCGTGGAGTGTCTCCGCTACGTTGATAAGGTCGGCGGTGTTGCGGTGTATCACGGCGCGGTTAAGTTCCCCGACGTTGGATACCTTGATGGCGCGGTTGAACTTAAGGTTCTCTGTGAAAGCATGATACATCTTCTCCTGAGATATAGGAGTGGCAGCCACTGATACATCCTTCTCGGAAGGGGGCAGCAGGAGCATACCCTCCTTGTAGGGAATAAGGTCAAAGACGTCGATATATCCTGTGGAGGGGGCAAGGGCGCCGTAGTAGCTGTCGTAGATGCCGTCGAGCTCGTAGAATACGGTATATAGCTCATGGTTGGTCTCAAGCAGCAGTACCTTGTCGGTTAGTCCTTGTGCCTTGAGATACTCTATCACGTCCTTTGTGAGGCTCTCGCGGCGCTTGAATGGTATGTCGGCAAGTGATAGCTCTTTCATGCGATTCTTGAGGCTTAAAACCTGCTTGTCGTCGATGGCTACAGTGTTGCCGGTATTGTCGATAAGGCGGCAATAGACACCTTTGGAGATGCTGTGGTTGAAGCGGATGCGGGTGCCCGGCATGACGTCGCATAGTGCCTTATAGAGCATCATGCATAGTGACCGCACATATACGCGGCGGCCCGATGCGTTTTTGTGGTTGAGAAACTCTATCTGCTTGGGTGCGAAGACGGGGAACGCCAGCGGCTCGGTGCGGTTGTTGACGCGTGCGCAGATGGGTTTGTAGGGGAGTGGTTGGGGGAGTGACGCCGCGATGTCGCTGAGCGTGTCTCCTCCATGGATGGTGATATATTTGCCAATGTTGACACAATAGATCTCTATTTCTCCATTCATGATAGTTGATTTTAGTTAATACTTCAGTTTGGGGCTTCAGTATCCATTCTATTTGGTGGGACGCGACGCGGTGCCGCGTCCCTGGTTGTTGCTTATTTTTTACCTACGAGGCGGCGCAGTCTGGTGCTCACCATTGGTATCTCTTCGTAGTACGCTATGACGGCAAGGTAGGCGATAAGTAGCACTGTCTTAACGAGATAAGTGGCGGCGGTGGGTAGCGCTGCTTCGCATACGTTGCAGCCGAGGAACCATAGCACCAAGGCGAGGAG
>CAZLJS010000333.1:0-1596 GCA_964559895.1 uncultured Sangeribacter sp. | reverse complement strand
AAGAGGGCCGCAAGTTCATCAATGTGATGCCCCACGCTGAGGCTTAATAGCACTCTCCAAGACAAGAAAAAAGGGATGCAATCCGATTGGGTTGCATCTTTTTTTATTGTCATTTACGTTTAAAATCATTAACTTTGCCTTTTTATAAACGGAAACCCTGATAATCAGATGCGCAGAATACTTCTTACGACATTATTTTCATTGCTATGTGTGCTCTCCTCGCTATCGCAGACTGCGGCGAGATATAGCGCCATACTCTCTGATTATCTTGCGTCGGGAGGTATCAACGCCGCCTCTACCGCTGTGTATATCTACGATATATCGTCGCGTGAGGTGATGGTGAGCCATAATGCCGCAACGCCGTTGCTGGGCGCCTCCACGATGAAATCTGTCACCATAGCCTCGCTGTTTGAGAGTATCGACATGAATTTCACCTACGAGACACAGGTGATAGCGCAGGGTGACGTGGAGCATGGCTCCTTGATGGGTAACCTGGTCATAAAAGGTGTTGGCGACCCCACCATCAACAGCGACTGCGATCCTATGGCACCGGATTTCGTAAAAGAGATAGTATCGGCGTTGCAGAAGGAGCATATATCCGCTATCGCGGGGAAGGTCATCATCGACGACACATATTTCGGTGGTCCCGACGCTCCTGCATCGTGGAGTGACGGTGATAAGCGGCAATACTACGGCACCGGTTCCCACGCGTTCAACTTTGAGCGCAACAAGAGTGGCTCGGCATCGGTGGCTGTGCCCTCCAAAGTGTTTCTCACAAGATTAAACAAGGCGTTGGGGGCGGTAGGCATTACGCTAGGCGACTCCGCTATCAACGTTTCACACAAGCATAAGACCCTTCTGCGTCATCATTCGGGCACGATGGACGAGATTATGCGCAGCTGTATGATGCGCTCCGACAACCTTTATGCAGAGTGTCTGCTTCGCACCTATTCCGCGCGCAGCGGGGAGGATGGCTCCACGAGCAGCGGTGCCGCGCTATCCTATGATCACTGGAAGCGCAAGGGTGCCCCCATGGATGGAGTTAAGTTCATAGATGGCAGCGGGCTGTCGCGTAGCAATAGGCTCACGGCGCAGTTTCTGGGGTATATGCTGGCAAATATGAGCCGTCATCCCTACTATGCCTCCTTCTTCCCGTTGGCAGGTGAGGAGGGTACGCTGAGAAAATTCCTCGCCAACAGTTCGCTGACAGCCTATGTGGCGATGAAGACGGGAAGCATGAATGGCGTGCAGGCTTATGCCGGATATAAACTTAACGATGATTATGAGCCGACACACGTGATAGTGGTATTAATCAACAATTTCACCTCGACGCGCGACGCAGCAAGGCGTGCCACAGAGAATATGTTGTTGAAGGTATTTGGGGCGGAGGTACCTGCCGACCAATAGTGCTATACCGCTACCGGAGCCGAGGCTAATGATATAAAAAATACTTTTTATTATGGCTAAAGATAAAATAAACCGACTACTAGACGTTATATATGAAATTGAGGGGCTTGCTGAGCTGGCGTTTAAGCGCGATCCGGCACCAAGCGGCATCGTGAACCTTCTCAAGGAGAAGAGTGCCACCCTTCAGGA
>CAZLJS010000332.1:0-1598 GCA_964559895.1 uncultured Sangeribacter sp. | reverse complement strand
CCATCTATCCGCAGATAGGCTACCTGGAGATGTATGCCGACAATCATTATGCGCTGTCACTCAGTGGGTTGTATGAGTATCACGATGCCGAGCAGCGACTGCTCTCCGTGGCGCCGAAGGTGGGCTATTCCCATGACCGACAGGTATATGTAGATCCGCGTAGGGATATGCTCCTCAACGACATCAACGCCTCTGTGGCGGTGAAGGGTGCTATCTCTCCGGCACGCCATTGGCTCCTTGCCGCGGAGGTGGGATATGAGCTGACAGCTCCGCTAAGTAGCTCCGCATTAATTATTTCAGATCCGGCAGAGAGTGAACGCTCTCTAATCTCCGCCACGGAGCAGACCTTCCTCTTCGCCTCCCACAACCAAAGCAATATCTCGGCAAACATTAGCGCAACACGCAGTATATCACAGCGTTATGCTCTGCAACTTGCCATAGACTATACCCGCTCGCAATACACCGATAAGGTGCATGGCGACTATATCAAAACGTCAATAAAATTTATCTTCTAAATATGAAAAGACACGTTGTATCCCTTTTACTGCTGATTACTGGCACCTTCGCCACCTTGGCAGCAAACCCGATACCATTAGACCCGGCGGTGCGCATCGGCCACCTCGACAATGGGTTGACCTACTACATTCGCCACAATGCCACCCCGCAGAATAGCGCCGACTTCTTCATAGCGCAGCGCGTAGGCTCCGTCAACGAGGAGGAGAACCAGCGCGGATTGGCACATTTCCTTGAGCATATGTGCTTCAACGGCACCGCCCATTTCCCCGGCAATTCGCTCATCACTTACCTGGAGACTATCGGTGTGAAATTCGGCAAGAACCTCAATGCCTACACCTCCACCGACGAGACCGTATATAACATCTGCGAGGTGCCTACACAGCGCCTCTCCGCCCTCGACTCCTGCCTGCTCATCTTGCGCGACTGGAGCCACGACCTCACCCTTAATGCCGAGGATATCGACAACGAACGCGGCGTCATCGAGGGGGAATGGCGTCAACGCAACGGCGCCTCCAACAACCGACTCCTGGAGAAGACCGCGCCTATCATCTACAACGGCAATATCTATGGCAACCGCCTCCCTATCGGCTTGATGAGCGTGGTTAAGAACTTTGCCTACGATGATCTGCGTAGCTATTACCATAAATGGTATCACCCTGAAAATCAATGTATAATAGTAGTTGGTGATATTGATGCCGACTATATCGAGGCGAAGATTAAGGAGATGTTTGCCGATATCCCTCGTCCCGCGCAATCCGCTGAGCCTCCGCGATATATGGTGGAGGATAACAGCCACATAATCGCCACCGTGCAGACCGATAAGGAGCAACCCAACACCATGGTGCAGCTATTCATCAAGCATGGCGACATCGCGGAGCAGGACGCCAACACTATCAATGAGATACGCCGCGACTATGTGAGGGAGTTGGCGATGACTATCCTCGCTGAGCGTTTCGACGAGATAGAGAACCGAGCCGCCGCGCCCTACACCAACCTCGGTGTCGGCGACAAGAAATTCCTCATCTCTAGCACCTGCCAGGCGCTGATATTGCGCGCACAGGCCAAGGAGGGTAAGGCGTTGG
>CAZLJS010000331.1:0-1603 GCA_964559895.1 uncultured Sangeribacter sp. | reverse complement strand
GCGCAGGGTATCTATACGGTAATCTATTAGTGCAGGGTGCTATATGGGCGCTCTATCACGCAGTGACACAGCGTATTCCCACCGACTCTATCTGGAAGGCAAATGCTTTCAGCTCCTCGGCGGGCACCTTCTCAAGCGATTCCTCGGGGGTGCTGCGGTCGATGCTATACACCATCACCTCCTTGGGGTCGATGGCGAGATACGCCTCCAAGAGGGCGGCGCGCTCCTCCTCGGTGGTGTTATCTACACGTTTGCCATCGTGGACGCCACGCACCAGCAGCGTCTGGATGATACCCTCACCACTGAACGCTCTCAAGCGATCCACCACCTCCGCCACGGTGAACGACGCCGATGTGGGGCGGTCGAGTTGGCGCATAGTACTCTCCACGGCGGAGTCCAACTTGAGGATATTGTTATCCACCATATGTAGCGCCTCCACCACCTCGGGGCGGTCTAAGCGGGTGGCGTTGGTGAGCACGGAGACCTTCGCCTCCGGTGCGTATTCATTGCGTAGGGCTATCACACCCTTTATGATGGCTAGGAAATCGGGATGCAAGGTGGGCTCCCCGTTGCCGGAGAATGTTATCACGTCGGGGAGGAGGTTATCGTGGCGCATCTCAATGAGCTTATTGCGCAAATCGCTGAGTACCTGCTCGGTAGTCGGCAGACCGGTGGTGCCGGTGCCTTGCGCGTTATATCCCGCCTCGCAGTAGAGGCAGTCGAAGGTGCATACTTTACCATCGTTGGGCATAAGGTTGATACCCAGCGAGACACCCAGGCGGCGACTGTGGATAGGGCCAAACACCGTAGAGTGGAATAATACTGTTTGATCTTTCGGCATAAGTATCTAATGGTTAAATAATTACATATTAATGAGCGGTGAGCCAGTCGGGACCTACGCCGCACGCCGCTTCAAGGCGCACGGTGCCATGGTAGGCGTTCTCCATATTCCTCACCACGAGCTCACGCATCGTCTCCACCTCCTCTTGCGGCACGTTGAAGTTCAACTCGTCGTGGACCTGCATTATCATGCGTGATTTGAGGTGACGTTGGCGCATCTCCTCGGCGATGGCCACCATGGCTATCTTGATGATATCTGCCGCGGAGCCCTGTATGGGGGCGTTGATGGCATTGCGTTCGGCATAGCCGCGCACCACGTGGTTGCGGCTGTTGATGTCGGGCTGCTTGCGTTTACGTCCCAGCATGGTAACCACGTATCCATTCTCGCGGGCGTGCTCCACGGTGTCTGACATGAACTTATGCACCTTGGGGAAGGTGGTGTTGTAGCCCTCGATGAGCATCTTAGCCTCGTCGCGCGGTATGCTCAGGCGGGCAGCCAGCCCGAAGGCGGAGATGCCGTAGAGGATGCCGAAATTAGCCGTTTTAGCGTTGCGGCGCTGTGTGGCAGTAACATCCTCAAGGGGCTCTTTGTATATCTTGGAGGCGGTGATACGGTGGATATCGTCGCCGTTGTTGAATGCGGATATCATGGTCTCATCCTTGGCGAAATCAGCCACCAGACGAAGCTCTATCTGCGAATAATCGGCGGAGAGGAACACGCATCCCGGGTCGGCGATGAAGGCGCGGCGTATCTCCTTGCCCA
>CAZLJS010000330.1:0-1618 GCA_964559895.1 uncultured Sangeribacter sp. | reverse complement strand
TAAACGAACTTCATGTACATAATCTAATTAATTTGCGCAGACGTACACGTATGGGTATGGGTACTTGTCAAGGCGGTATTTGCGCTTGTCGCGCAGCAGGTATGCTCGCCAATGCTAATGATGGCGAGCTATCTGCGCGGCCGCAAACCGTCAATCCCGAGTGCGCGCGCAAAGCTCTTGCCGACCTATCGTCGTTTGTCAACGAGCGCTGGAAAGGTATGGAGTGCGTGGCATGGGGCGATACCCTCTCCGAGATGCAGTTCATGTCGTGGTTATACCAAGGCGTGTGCGGCCTCAATGTAGATTCCGAAACGAAAGCGTTTAACAATTAAAAGAAAGGTGATATGAAATTTCAAACTATAATTATAGGTGGCGGATTAAGCGCTTTGGTAGCAGGTATCAAGCTGCAGAAAGCGGGCCAGAAAGTAGCTATCATATCTTCCGGACAGAGTGCTCTCCATTTTTCATCCGGCTCTTTCGAACTACTAAACGTAGCAGACGGCAAAGCTGTGGCAAATCCCTTGGAGGCTATCAAAGGGTTGCCGGCAGCGCATCCATATAGCAAAATCGCCGATGTAGAGACCCTCGTGCAAGAGGTGGTGCCCTTGATGAAAGAGGCAGGCATCGCGCTCTCCGGTGACGCTAAAGCTAACCATTACCATTTAACTCCGCTGGGAAAAGTGAAAGCGGCATGGCTCACTGAGGCTGGCTTTCTCACATTCCCCAAAGCAAACGAGTTCCCATATAAGAAAGTCGCTTTGTATAACTTAGCCGGCTTCCTGGATTTCTATCCTCAGTTCCTCACCCTAGGCCTTCAGTCCATGGGCGTGGATGCCAAGACATACCTTCTCACCGCGGCGAAGCTGGAGACGCTACGCAAGAGCACTACAGAGATGCGTGCTCCCAACATCGCCCGCACCATGGATGAGGAGACTATCAATACCTTGGCAAAAGAGATCAACGATACCGTAGGTGACGCGCAGGTAGCGATCCTTCCTGCTATCTTCGGCGCTCGCGACAGCCAAGCCCTTGAGCAGATGCGCAAGCTCGTCAAGGTGCCACTATATACCGTTGCCACAGTGCCTATCTCAGTCCCCGGCATGAGAATGCAGCAGCAGCTCCGCAGCTATTTCGCTAAACTCGGCGGCACTTACATGCTCGGCGATAGCGTCAATGGCGGCGATATTCAGGGCGACAAGGTGAAATATATCACCACCGTCAACCATGAAGATGAGCATTTCTATGCAGATAATTTCATCCTAGCCAGCGGCACATTCCTTAGCCATGGCTTGGTCTCAAATATAGACAAAGTCTTCGAACCTGTGTTTGGCCTCGATGTAGAGCAAAACGTAGCGTTCCAAGAGCGCGCTAATATAAATATGTATGAGCATCAGGCGTTTATGGGCTATGGTGTGGTGACCGATGATAAGTTCCACGCAAGCCGCGACGGCAAGACCGTCAGCAACCTATATGCCTGCGGCTCGGTACTTGGTGGATGTAATCCTCTGGAAGAGGGTTGTGGTGGCGGTGTCGCCATCCTTACAGCTCTCAAAGTTGCGTCGTTAATTAATGCATGATTCAAACGAAATAAATGTCATGGATACCCAACAAGAGAATA
>CAZLJS010000329.1:0-1622 GCA_964559895.1 uncultured Sangeribacter sp. | reverse complement strand
CAAGCTATGCAAAAAAGGATGCGCTGATGAGGTGCATCCTGTATATACTTCTGTCTATAAAAGACCTGTTGTATCTTTCTGTTAGAAGGTGAAGATCACACGGCCTTGCAGAGCATGTACGTTCTTGTCGAAGGGGAGGGCGTCGCGGTCGAGGCGGCTATAGGTGTAGTCTGCCATCACTTTCACATGCTTATTGAAGGAGAAATTGACGCCAAGGGTGGCGCTCAGCACGTTGCCACCACCGACACTGCTGGAGTTGTAGGGTATCTCTTCGTCGTAACCATATGGGTAATACTGACCCTTCTCAACGGAATAATACTCGCCGGAGTTGATATCGTTGAGTGCGGTATAGTTGACCCTCGCCACCACCTCCAGGGCTTTGCCGTCGAGACCACCCATCACGGCGTCGGTGCTGTTGTACTTATACGCGGGACCGAAGAGCTTATATCCCGCCTCGAGGTATCCACCATAGAAATCGTTGCTGCGAAGCGGATTGGCGGCGCTCCATGCCTCAAAGGAGCCCCACATATCCTCGCTGGCATCCTTATATACGGCATAGTCGTCACGCTTCTTGGTGACATGCTTATAGATAAATTCGCCGCGGAGGAAGAAGCTGCGGCTATTGTAGTGTAACTCGGCGCCAAGGTTAAACACATTGTTGGCCCAATCGAGGTCGGCGTTGACAAACTCGTCGGTCTTATCCACGGTGGTCTCCAGGGCTTGGCTGATATATAGGTTCTTCTTCATGGCGCTCTTGTAGATCTCGCCACCTGCGAGGTGTGATAGGCGTAGGCTCATACCTATATGCAAAACGTGGTAGGCGTCGTTGAGGGGGCGCCATAGCCAACGGCCACTCTGCGAGATGCCGTTGTAGCCATCAACCTGACTATTGTAGGCGTTGTCGGCAAAGATGCCCTGGTGGAGATACCAGTGGTCGCTCTCAAACTTATATGTGATGCCTAGCTGACGGCCCTCGCTAAGGGCGTTGACGGAGCCGGGACGGGAGATGAAGTGATAGCTACCCGCTGAGATATTGCGCGACATGGAGGAGGGGTCGCCGAAGTAGCCGACCCTCACGGATTGGCGAAAGCGCTTGGCAGAGGTGGCCCAGTTGTACTGCAGGAAGATATTCTTCTGCGAGAATTTGCCACCGCCGAAACCGAAGTCGGCATAGAAATACCAGTCATTGAAGGTGAGGGATGTGCGGATACGCGCGTCAGTGAGGGCGGCACCGGTCTTCATGGCAGTGTAGTCGGTGTTATAGTAAGCCATATCAGCCATCATGCGGGCACCCACAGTGAAGTGCATATTCTCCTTTTTATTGTCGATGCTGACAGCCGGATCGGTGTCGAAGTCCTGGGCAGTGGCAGTCATGGCGAGGGCCGCCAACGTTGCCGTTAGTAAATATCTATTCATCATTCCCGAGTTATGAGTTAGTCTTAAAGTGCCGCGACGACAAAGCATCGTGGTAATATCTTTTTAGGGGTGTAGAAACATATTTTATAGAGGGACGCCCCCGCAAAGCTGCGGAGGCGTCGTTCTCAATTGGAAATAAAGTTAAGAGCTAAATTGTCTTATTTCAGTTTCTCGTAGATGTAAAGCTCATGAACCTCACCGGTGTA
>CAZLJS010000328.1:0-1622 GCA_964559895.1 uncultured Sangeribacter sp. | reverse complement strand
AGACCAACCGCCGCGGCTGCATCGTAGCCGACGAGGAGGGCCGCACTACCCGTGAAGGGGTATTTGCAGGAGGCGATGCCGTGACAGGTGCCGCCACAGTGATCCTCGCCATGGGAGCCGGCAGAAAAGCCGCCAAAGCCATTGACGAATATCTGAAGCAGAAATAAGCTTAGTCAAGTATAAAGAGAGCGCCGGTGCAGCTGCATCGGCGCTTATTTTTTTTGTGTAGTGGAAGGTAATTCTTATGAGTCTTATAAATCGTATAAATCTTATAAGAATTATACGACTCATAAGAATTATACGACTCATACGACTTATCCATTTTCATGCCTTCCAGGCTTATTTCTCTTCGCTTATGATATCTCTTATATCTACGGCGGTAAAGGCGATATTATACCCCTCAAAATCGCCCGTAGGGCCAAATATGCCCTCCTCTATCAGACAACCGATGGTGCCATCGGGCAATATCGTCATCGAAGAGTATGCTGAAGCGTAGGGCGCCACTACCTTGCTGTGGCTCCAGGTGGCTCCTTGGTCCTCGCTGGCGTATAGCGTCACATCGACACGCTGCGTTGGTGAGCCGGGGAGCGACTGTATCACCAGGTCATAACCGTCGCGGTCGTAGCGGATGATGTCTCCGTTGCACGCCGGGTCGCGCAGCGCCTCATTCTCCACGGGGTCGCTCCAGGTGACGCCGCGGTCGTGGGAATAGGAGAAGCGTCGCGGTCCCTGGTAGCGGTTGCGGATGCTCATCATAAGGGTGCCGTCGGCGAGCTCCACCACCTTTGACTCGTCGCCGTTGCAAGTGGCAGGATTGGATGATACCTGCCAATGATAACCGCCGTCGTCGCTGTAAATAGCATAGCATTTAAACCCCTCAATCCCCTCTTGTCGAGTGACAAGAACAAACATTAATCTGCCGTCGCGGAGCTGCAGGGAGGCTCCGGAAGTGGCGAAAGCGCTGACGCATTTGATGGGCTGGACGCCATTGGGGTCGGTGGTGATGATCTGGTCGGAGATATCGACGGGCTCGCACCATGTCTTGCCGTTGTCGTGGCTACGAATCACGGTGATATGTCCCGGAGAGGACTGGAAAGTGCCGTTGCCATGCGTGCAGGTGACGATGATGTCTCCGCTGCGGCGGTCCACCACGATGCCAGGGTCGCCATAGCCACCTATTGAGTCGTTTTGGGCAACTGTCACATACTCCTCCCACGTAAAACCGTTGTCGCGGCTTATGCGGGAGACGATGTCGATACGTCCAGGAAGGTCAGAGATGCTCTCTATTCGCTTATCTGCCACTGCCACGAGGGTTCCATCATTTGCAGTGGCGATCGCCGGAATACGGTAAAATTTGGAGCCGTATTCACCGGGTGTGAACACCGACACACGTGTTGCCAAAGGCGTTTGGTCGGCGTATGAGTTGAGGGCTATAAGCGCCATAGCGGATATAGTCAAGGATTTTAGTGTTGTAAGTAGGTGGGATTGTGTCATGGTGTGAGTGTTTTTAGGGAGGGTTTTCCACGCAATTAGATCCACGGTCTTTTTTACCTTGGTGCAAAAATAGCTAAAAAATCTTAAACAGGGAGGATTTTGGACGAGAAATTTTTGCGAGGCGATTG
>CAZLJS010000327.1:0-1624 GCA_964559895.1 uncultured Sangeribacter sp. | reverse complement strand
ATCACATCCATCACGGAGCCGTCGCGGTTCATCACCACGCCTACCACTTTGTCGCCGAAGGGGAGCGCTGCCGGCTCACCGATGATAGATTTAGCTTTGTCGCGGAGCCATGTGATATCCACGAGCTTAAGCCCTGCTTTGCGCAGTTTCTCTGCCAATTCGGGGCGGAGCGGGTTGACGGCGATGCCATATTCTGTGACGATGACATCTACGCTCTTGCCCGGGGTGATGAGGGTGGTTACCTCATCTACGATGCAGGGTATTCTGCCGCGTAGCAAGGGGCAAACGATGATGGATAACGCGGAGTCGGCGGCAGTGTCTGGGTGGCCGCCAATGGCGCCGCGGATGATGCCGTCGCTACCTACTAGTACGTTGACATTGAAGTTGACGTCGGCCTCCAGTGCGGAGAGGATCACTATGTCGAGATAGTGAACAGCGGAGCCGGGCTCGTCGGCGCTGGCATATTCGTTGGCAGATACCTCTTGGTGCATCATGTCGTCGCGGAGTGACTCGGCAGCGACTTTGTCGAAGGACTGCACGTCGATAAGGCGGTCGATAAGGCCCTCCTCATGCATCTTAACCATGTGGGCGGTGATGCCACCTAAGGCGTAGGAGGCTTTGATGCCCTGCTCTATCATGCTGTTGCGGATATATTTCACGGCAGCGAGAGAGGCGCCGCCCGATCCGGTCTGGATAGAGAAGCCATCTTTGAAGTAACCGCTATTGATGATGACTTTGGCAGCCTGTTGTGCCAAAAGGATGTCGCGGGGGTTCTTGGTGTCGCGGATGGCACCTGATGCGATCTTTGAGGAGTCGCCCACAGATTCCACCTCTACCACGTAATCTACTTGGCGCTCTGAGATGGAGTAGGGGGTGTTGGGGTAAGCCACGAGGTCATCGGTGAGGATCACCACCTTGTCGGCATATTGAGCGTCGGGGAGGGCATAACCCAGAGAACCGCAGATGGATTTGGCGTTCTCGGAGCGGGAATAGCCGCAAGCGTTGCCAAGGGGGTCTGATGATGAAGCACCCAGGAATGCTACGTCGATGTGAAGGTCGCCGTTGGCGATGGCGCTACCGCGGCCGCCGTGGCTACGGAATACTACCGGCTCCTTCATCAATCCTGTGGATATCTCGTTGGCCAAAGCGCCGCGAAGTCCGGAGGTGGAGATGCGGGTGATGACGCCATTGCGGATATGCTCTATCAGGGGAGCGTGCACATCCTGGAGGCTGGAGGCGGCGAGGTGTAGGTCTTTGAAGCCCATTTCTGCCAGCTTATCCACTACCATGTTGACCACTTTGTCGCCACCGCGGAAGTGGTGGTGGAAGGAGATGGTCATGCCATCCTTCAGACCGGTGCGGCGGATAGCCTCCTCAAGGGTGACTAATTTGGGAGACTCCTTCTGCAGGTCGGCGCGGAAGGTGTCGTTTTTCTTTATATCGTCGGCATAGGTGGGTAGCTGCATCTTTGCTGCCTGCTCAGCCACCAAGCTTGCTCTTTCTTTAAGTGTACTCATTACTGTAAATCCTCCTCTGTTAAAATTCCTGACGCGATAGCCAAGTCAATAGTTCTTTGAGCGCGCAGCACTACGGGGCGATCGACCATTTTGCCATTGACAGCGAT
>CAZLJS010000326.1:0-1628 GCA_964559895.1 uncultured Sangeribacter sp. | reverse complement strand
ATAACTTACTTGGAGCGTTAAGATGCGGCTGTTCATACGTTTAGCTTACAATGGTGAGCGCTTTCATGGTTGGCAGTCGCAGCCTAATGCTGTGTCTGTGCAGGAGACCATAGAAAAGGCGCTCTCCAAAATACTCAATAGACCGATTGCCATAGTGGGTGCCGGACGTACAGATACCGGAGTCCACGCTAAGGAGATGTATGCCCATTTTGATGTGGAGACACTCTCCATACCGCTCAATAAACTGGTATTGTCGCTCAATAATATGTGTGGCAGGGATATCGCCATATATGATATCTTTGAGGTTAATGAGGAGCTTCATGCGCGTTTCTCAGCCACCGCTCGCACATATCACTACTATGTCACATACATCAAGGATCCCTTCACCACGGGCAACGCATGGTTCTCACCATCTAAACTCGACGTGGAGAAGATGAACCGTGCCGCAGAGTTGCTGTTGAATACCTCAGACTTCACCTCCTTTGCCAAGCTCCATTCCGACGCTAAGACAAATATCTGTCGCGTCACCGAAGCCAAGTGGGAATATGTGGCAAATCCATTTGTGGATGGCGACAACGTGGCACTGGTATTCACCATCACCGCTGACCGCTTCTTGAGAAACATGGTTAGGGCTGTGGTGGGGACACTTGTAGATGTGGGTAGAGGCAAACTGTCGTTGGAGGAATTCCAAGCAGTCATAGATCAGCAAGATAGATGCAGCGCCGGCACATCGATGCCCGCTCACGCATTATATCTATGGAAGATAGAATATCCCTTTGATGATTACACGGGAGGGGATAAGTGAGCCGTAGATAGATTAGATTTGATATACACAATGAAATTGTAACGATGGAAATTGATCAAGATATAAAGTGCAAAATAGAATCACTTCGAGAGACGATTAATAGGCACAATCACAACTATTATGTGCTTAATGCTCCGGAGATTTCCGACAAGGAGTTTGACTTCCTGCTAAAGGACCTGGAGGCTCTGGAGAAGGCGCATCCCGAGTTTTATGACCCGATGTCGCCTACACAGCGAGTCGGCTCCGACCTCACTGTGGAGTTTGAGCACGTGCTGCACGAACGACCTATGATGTCGCTAAGCAACACCTATGGCATCGAGGAGGTAGATGACTGGTTTGAACGCGTGAGAAAGTCTCTTGGCGGAGAATCATTCCAGATAGTAGGCGAGCTCAAGTTTGACGGCACATCAATTTCCATCACATACCGCAATGGCAAAATGGTGAAAGCGGTAACGCGTGGCGATGGCACTCAAGGTGATGACGTCACTGCCAACGTGAAAGCCATACGCAGCGTGCCGTTGCAGCTGTTGCCCGGCGATTGGCCCGAGGAGTTTGAAATCCGTGGCGAAATTCTGATGCCATGGGAGTCCTTTGAACGACTCAATGCCGACCGTATCTACAACGAGGAGCAGCCCTTTGCCAATCCGCGCAACGCCGCCTCGGGTACTCTCAAATTGCTAGACCCCAAAGAGGTGTCGCGACGCCATCTCGATGCCCGTTTCTATTACCTCCTTGGCGATGGCCTTAACTACAACAACCACTTTGAGTGCATGGAGGCTGCCCGCAGATGGGGCTTCAAGGTGAGCAAGAATATGTGTATCCT
>CAZLJS010000325.1:0-1630 GCA_964559895.1 uncultured Sangeribacter sp. | reverse complement strand
ATCTCTTTATCATCTAATGGGTTTGGACGGCCTGTGGCGACGTTGCAGAAACGGCAGCTGCGGGTACATATATTTCCACCGATCATAAAGGTGGCAGTGCCGTTGCCCCAACATTCACCTCTGTTTGGGCACATTCCGCTTGAACATATTGTATGGAGATGTTTTTCATTGAGTAACCCCAGCACCTGGCTAGTCTTGAATCCGCGGGGTAATTTTATCTTCAGCCATTCCGGTTTTCTGCGGAAATCGGCTTTGGTAGTTGCTTGTTTGTTTTCCATGTTGTTAAATTGTTCTTCATGTAATTAGAGATAGCGGTCGAGCCGAAGCCCGACCGCTTATATTGGAGTGTTGATTATTCAGTCAAACCGAGTAGTTTAAACATCTCGTCGCGAGCAGCGGAGAGGCCTTCAGTGTCCTTACCGCCGGCTTGTGCGAAGAAGGGTTGGCCACCGCCACCGCCTTTGATCAATTTGGCAGCTTGACGTACTACCTGACCGGCGTTGAGGCCCTCTTTCACCAAATCATCTGAGATGAGCACGGTGAGAAGTGGTTTGTCGAGATGTTGTGAGGCTGATACGAATACGTAGTGGCCGTCGGTCATCTCTTTGCGGATATTGAAAGCGATGTTCTTCACCACGTCGGGGAGGCGGATGCCGTCGAATTGCATCACGGTGATGCCGTTGATGATTTTGGCGTCGCCTATAACCTCTTTGGTGAGCATAGCTATGCGCTCGTTGAAGAACTCATCTACGCGTGCGCGGAGCTCACTGTTCTCGTTGACAGCTTTCTCTACGGCGCTCTTCACATCCTTGGCGTTGCCCAGGATTTGTCCCATCTCTTTGAATGAGTCTTGAGTGAAGTCGATCATCTCCTCCACAGCGGCGCCTGTGATAGCCTCGATACGGCGGATACCTGCCGCGATGCTGCTCTCCGATACGATGCGCACCATGCCGATATTACCGGTGTTAGGCACGTGAGTACCACCACAAAGCTCGATGGAGTCGCCGTAACGAATCACACGTACCTTGTCGCCATATTTCTCGCCGAAGAGAGCCATGGCGCCCATAGCTTGTGCCTCTTTGATGGGGGTGTCGCGACGCTCGTCGAGCGCGATGCATTGACGGATGCGGGCGTTGACGATATGTTCTACTTTGCGAATCTCCTCGGGTGTCACTTTCTGGAAGTGTGAGAAGTCGAAGCGCAAAGCCTCGGGAGATACATATGAACCTTTCTGCTCCACATGTTTGCCGAGCACTTCACGCAGCGCCTCATGGAGCAGGTGAGTGGCGGTGTGGTTGCAGCTGGTAGCCATACGTGCCTCTTTGTCGATTCTAGCCACGAAGGTGCCTTCCAGGTTCTCTGGCAAGGTCAAGGAGAGGTGCATACCCATATTGTTCTCGCGTTTGGTGTCGAAGATTTTGGTCTCGTTGCCGTTGGCATCTACCAATACACCTTTGTCGCCAACCTGTCCACCCATTTCTGCGTAGAACGGTGTCTTGGAGAGAACGATTTGGAAGTATTCTTTACCTTTCTGTTTTACCTTGCGGTAGCGGAGGATAGAGGTCTCTATCTCGGTGTTGTCGTATCCTACAAACTCCTGTTCGCCCTCTTTCACGATTTGCCATTCATC
>CAZLJS010000324.1:0-1647 GCA_964559895.1 uncultured Sangeribacter sp. | reverse complement strand
CCGGTTGCCTTAAAGTCACTCCGGCACACGACAAAAACGACTATATGCTCGGCAAGACCCACAACCTCGAGACTATCGACATCTTCAACGAGGATGGCACCGTGAGCGAGGCTGCCGGAATGTATGTGGGCATGGACCGCTTCGACGTGCGTGAGGCTATCGCCAAAGACCTCGAGGCAGCAGGTTTGATGGAGAAGGTAGAGGACTACGACAACAAGGTAGGCTTCTCTGAGCGCACTAAAGTAGCCGTGGAGCCACGTCTCTCACTCCAATGGTTTATCAACATGAAGCACTTCGCCGACATCTCCTTGTCACCCGTCATGGACGACATCATCCGCTTCGTGCCCGAGAAATACAAAAACACCTACCGCGTATGGCTCGAGAACATCCAAGACTGGTGTATCAGCCGTCAGCTATGGTGGGGACACCGCATCCCGGCTTACTACTACAACGACGCCAACGGCGAGGAGAAATTCGTAGTCGCCGAGACCGCTGAAGCCGCCTTGGAGAAAGCTAAAGCAGAGAGTGGCAACGCCGCGATGACAGCCGCAGACCTCCGCCAAGACGAGGGTGCCCTCGACACCTGGTTCTCCAGCTGGTTGTGGCCTATCACACTCTTCGATGGCATCAACAACCCCGGCAACGAGGAACTAAAATACTACTATCCTACCGCCACCTTGGTCACCGGACCGGATATCATCTTCTTCTGGGTAGCTCGTATGATCATGGCAGGTTACGAATATGTAGGCAAGCAGCCGTTCAACAATGTATATTTCACCGGCATCGTGCGTGACTCACTGGGCCGCAAGATGTCTAAACAATTGGGCAACTCCCCCGACCCATTGGACCTTATCAACGAATACGGTGCCGATGGCGTGCGCATGGGCCTTATGCTCGCCGCTCCTGCCGGTAACGATATCATGTATGATGACAAGCTCTGTGAGCAGGGCCGTAACTTCTGCAACAAGATCTGGAACGCCTTCCGCTTGGTAAAAGGCTGGAACGCCGATGCTACAGTAGCACAGCCCGAGGCCAGCCGCCTTGGCGTAGAGTGGTTCCAAGCACGTCTCAACGCCACCCTCATCGAGGTAGAGGATTTGATGACCAAATTCCGCATCTCAGAGGCACTGATGGCTATCTATAAGCTCTTCTGGGACGAGTTCTCCAGCTGGTACTTGGAGATTATCAAACCTGCTTATGGCGCCCCCATCGACGCTAAGACATACGAGCAGACACTGGGCTTCTTCAGCTCTCTGCTGGAGCTCCTACACCCCTTCATGCCGTTCATCACCGAGGAGCTTTGGCAGCATATCGCAGAGCGCAAACCCGGCGACAGCATCATGCATCAGCAACTCCCCACCGCCGACAGTGCCGACTATGGCATCATCGAGCGCTTCGAGACCCTCAAAGAGGTGATAGCAGGCATCCGCACTATCCGCTTGCAGAAACAGATACCCAACCGCAACGAGCTTGAGCTGCAAATCCACGGCGCTTTTGACGCTTCACTCGCTCCCGTGCTCGTGAAGATGGCCAACATCAGCAAAATCTCTGAGGTCGAGGAGAAGGATCCCGCAGCGATAGCATTCCGCGTAGGCACCACTGAGTACTCAGTGCCATTGGGCGACAACGTCAACGTAGAGGAGGAGC
>CAZLJS010000323.1:0-1665 GCA_964559895.1 uncultured Sangeribacter sp. | reverse complement strand
GAGTCAAGAGTGTAACCTCTATCGGGAGCGCGTCTGATATCTTTAACAAATTCCGGATATTCCGGCAACACTGAATCTAATGTAATTCTCTGTGTTTTATTTTCCATGATAATAATTTATTTATTAATTGAGAAAGTCTCACTGCAAAGTTAACAATAATTTTTATTATCTTTGCACCTATCAATAAATATGTGATAAAAAAATGGCAATCCCCTTTACCCATCTACATGTCCATTCGCAATATTCACTGCTGGATGGACAAGCTTCTATATCGGGGTTGGTTGATCGAGCGATATCCTTAGGCATGAAAGGAATGGCCCTCACCGACCATGGTGATATGTTTGGTATTAAAGAATTTTACAACTATGTAAACAAGAAAAACTCGGGGAAGCCTGACGAGGAGAAATTTAAGCCTATATTGGGTTGCGAGATGTATGTGGTAAGCGATATGCACGACACCTCCAACAAAAACGAGAAACGAAATCACCTAATCGTCCTAGCAAAAAACCTTAAAGGATATAAGAATCTAATCAAGCTCGTTAGTAAAGCATGGACAGAGGGCTACTATTATAGACCACGCACAGACCACAAAGAGCTGAAAGAGCATAGCGAAGGTTTGATCGTATGTTCCGCTTGTATAGCCGGAGAGATCCCCTCGTTGATTCTTAATGGCAACATAGAGAAAGCTTCGGAACGAGTACAGTGGTTTAAAGAGGTGTTTGGCGACGACTACTATCTGGAATTGCAACGCCATAAGACATTTAAGCAGAACGCCAACCGCGAGACCTTTGAGCTCCAAGAGAAAGCGAATGCCGGATTGCTGGAATTAGCCAAGAGACATAACGTCAAAGTTGTGGTCACCAACGACGTACACTTTACCACAGAGGATGACGCCGACGCTCACGACTGCCTGATATGCGTATCTACACAGAAGGATTACAACGATCCCAACCGTATGCACTATACCAAACAGGAGTGGCTGAAATCGCAAGATGAGATGCTGGAAGCATTCTCCGACATCCCGGAGGGATTGACCAATACACAAGAGGTATTGGATAAGGTAGAGTTCTACAGCATCGACCACGGTCCTATCATGCCTAACTTTGAGATTCCGGCAGAGTTTGGCTCTGAGGAGGAGTATCGCCAACGCATCACAGAGAAAGAGCTATATGACGAGTTCACCAGAGATGAGAATGGCAACGTCGTCCTCGATGAGGCGGCAGGTGAAGCCAAAATCAAACGTCTGGGCGGCTACGATAAACTCTATAGGATAAAGTTTGAGGCGGATTATCTGACGAAGCTTGCCATGGATGGCGCGAAGAAAAGGTATCCCACTCCCCTATCAGATGAACTGAAAGAGCGACTTAACTTTGAGCTCTACATAATGAAGACCATGGGTTTCCCTGGCTACTTCCTTATCGTGCAAGACTTCATCAATACAGCAAGGGAGAAACTGGGAGTAAGCGTTGGTCCCGGTCGTGGATCCGCGGCAGGTAGCGTCGTGGCATATTGCTTGGGCATCACCGATATAGACCCTATCAAATATGACCTGCTGTTTGAGCGTTTCTTGAACCCCGACCGTATCTCCCTCCCCGATATCGACGTCGATTTCGATGATGATGGTCGATACACTGTATTGAACTATGTGACTGATAAATATGGTGC
>CAZLJS010000322.1:0-1670 GCA_964559895.1 uncultured Sangeribacter sp. | reverse complement strand
GATGCTAAGAATTATATCAACGATTAATATTCATTCATAGAGTGAACCGGAAGGGTATAAAACCCCTTCCGGCTTTACTTGTTTTATATACTTTATGATCAAAAGAAACATATTTTTTTATTCAGCGTTGATGTCATTACCCATGATGGCATTGATGTCATGTTCGGATAATGACGTTCCCAACAACGGTACTACCGAGGTAGAAGAACTCGCTGAGGAGTGGTATGCCGGTGGTAAACTCGGCACCTCCTTCAACTATTCCTCCACCGCCTATGAGCAGCCCACAGCCGCCATTGAGAACGAAGGTATGCTTTATGAGTTCAAGAGCGGTGAGCAGCTGTTTGAGCGCGTTTTCAACACCAACAGCGACGGCGCTTTTGGCGGATTGGGTCCTACTTATACCCGCACATCCTGCGTCATCTGCCACCCCGGATATGGCCATGGCAAACGCATCACTTCATATAAAGCCAACGAGTGGGGCAACGGCTGCTTGCTCATCGTCACCACTAAAGATGGCATACCATTGTCGTCTATTGGTGTAGTGCCTCACACAGTTGCTGTCGAGCCCTTCAAACCGCTCATCGACGAGTCAAAGGTATCTATCCAGTGGCTCGCTTATACCGACGAGTGGGGCAACACTTTCCCCGATGGTGAGACCTATTCGCTAATCTATCCTGAGGTCAATATCCCTGAGAGCGCCATTTACGTTCCCCTCATCCAGGATGGCAAAACCATCAATTATAGCGACCTTTACTTCACCCTGGAGTCATCTATCGGCATCTATGGCACCGGTCTGCTCGACGCTATCGACGATGATGACATCAAGGCGCAATACGTGAGCGAGTCCGCACACGCCACCCTTAATCCCGCTATCTGGAACGGCACCGATTGGGCTACAACCAACACCGACGGCCATCCCTTCCGCTTCGACTACGCCCTCGACTCATCTTCAGTACAAGGCAACGCCAGCCACTGGGAGGTCACCAATGTGGTGCGCCCTGATTTCCCCTACAACTATTTCCCCGAGGCGTATGTCACCGCTTCTGCCAACGACCCCTACGTTCAGGCCAACTTCTATAAATATTTCCCCGAGTGGAACAAGACCGGCGACGCTAAAACCGACATCGCCGCTTACCTTGGCAATAAGAACATCACTCCCGAGCTTACCGAGGAGCAGGTATATCACCTAATCCTTTGGCAACGCGGTTTGGCTGTCCCCGCAGCGAGAAACGTTGACACCGAGGAGTTCCAGAAGGGTAAAGAGCTGTTCGCCTCTATAGGATGCACCGCTTGCCACCGTCCCTCATGGACCACAGGTAGCGACGCCAAGAAGCAGGACCCCTATAAGATCTTTGCCAACCGTCAGCTCCCCAGCTATCCCAACCAGAAGATATGGCCATATACCGACTTGGTACAGCACCGTCTGTTTATGGAGAATGACATCCGCACCGGTTGGTGCCGCACCACTCCATTGTGGGGCAAAGGCCTTATGCAGAAATGCGCCGGACACTCCGACCGTCTCCACGACTGCCGCGCCCGCAACACCCTCGAAGCTATCATGTGGCATGGCAATGCTCAGAGCGATGCCCGTTGGACAGTGCAGAACTTCCGCAAACTCTCCAAAGAGGAACGCGACGCCGTGGTGAAATTCATCGACTCGATTTAAGCTT
>CAZLJS010000321.1:0-1676 GCA_964559895.1 uncultured Sangeribacter sp. | reverse complement strand
CTTCTATTTTCCTGCTTGATTGATGTAAATTGGTAAGAAAAAATCTCCAAGTTCGATGTGTATTATGATTTTGCGAGCGTCTGTTGAGTCATTTGGTTTAATGTTTATAGTCGCACCATAATCTGCAATAGCTACAGAACACCAATCATCGCTAAAATTTTGAAGATCAGTGTGTGTATACCATGAGTCATAACTGCCATTTTCTGAGATGTCGCTTATTATAAAGCCATAGTCATTCTCCCATGTAAATGTGTAGGTTGCACCCTCAGCAAGAACGTCAAATGAGAAACTGGAACCTTCTTCATCGGTTGTATTGCAAACCCATTTGGCTGGTGCCCATTCCCCTTCGATATATTCTTCATTTGCATCACTATCGCATGCAGATAAAACTAATAGTTGGATAAGACTAAATGATAATAATAGGAGCTTTTTCATTTTCTATGATTTTTTAGTACCTGGCGAATTTACTCAAATTTATTTTATGTCAAGATATATCTGAATTTGATTTAACAAAATATAACATAAGCATCTATATCAGTTTTTCTTACCGATATAGATGCCTGTATTATTGATGATTGTGTTTCAGGATACTACTCCCACTCGATTGTCGATGGTGGTTTTGAGGAGATATCATAGACTACGCGGTTTACTCCACGCACTTTGCGGATGATGGCGTTGCTCACCTCAGCAAGGAAGTCGTGGGGGAGTGGTGTCCATGTAGCAGTCATACCATCTGTAGAGTTGACGGCACGTAAAGCTACGACATTCTCATATGTGCGTTCATCACCCATGACTCCTACGCTTCTGATAGGCAGAAGTATCGTGCCGGCCTGCCATACCTTATCATACAAATCATGGTCTCTAAGGCCTTGAATGAAGATATGGTCAGCCTCTTGCAGGATTCTTGCTTTCTCGGCAGTAACCTCACCAAGGATACGTACACCTAGACCGGGACCGGGGAAAGGATGACGTCCAATAAGGGTGGGGGAGATGCCTAACGCTCTACCTACTCTACGCACCTCATCTTTAAATAGGAGACGTAGCGGCTCCACTAGCTTAAGGTTCATCTTCTCAGGAAGTCCACCTACATTGTGGTGACTCTTGATGACCATACCGGTTATAGAGAGCGACTCTATGACATCGGGATAGATGGTACCCTGCGCGAGCCATTTGATATCTTTCAGCTTGTGAGCTTCACGATCAAAGATGTCGATAAAGCCTTTGCCAATAATCTTGCGTTTCTTCTCAGGCTCAGTCACGCCTTTCAAAGCAGCATAAAACTCCTCTTTAGCATTAACGCCGATTACATTTAGTCCCATATCGGAATAGTTTTCCAATACCGACTCAAACTCATTTAAACGCAAGAGGCCATTATCTACAAAGATACAAGTGAGGTTTTTGCCGATAGCTTTATTAAGCAACACGGCAGCCACTGTGGAATCCACGCCTCCTGAAAGGGCCAATACCACCTTGTCGTCACCAAGCTGCTTTCTCAAGCTTTCTACCGTGGATTCGATAAATGAATCGGGAGTCCAGTCTTGGTTAGAACCGCAGATATTCTTAACGAAGTTGCCAAGAATAACCATGCCGTCCTCGCTATGATATACTTCAGGGTGGAACTGTACGCCCCAAGTATTCTCGCCTTCAATATGGAAAGCTGCATTTGCCACATCGGC
>CAZLJS010000320.1:0-1686 GCA_964559895.1 uncultured Sangeribacter sp. | reverse complement strand
CTTAAAGGGTATGGTAAAGGGTCAGTATCCACTTAATTTCTATGTTGATTCATGGTGCAAAGATAATAAATAAATGTTAATAAGCAAAATGAAGGCCACTTGGTTTGGTCCAAGTAGCCTTCGGAGGTAAATAATTGTCCATAATTAATTATGGGACGGGAGTGTCGTTTTAGTCTCTACTAGCACCAAACAGGCGTAGCAGGTAGAGGAAGAGGTTGATGAAGTCGAGATAGAGGTTTAGCGCGCAGAGTGTGGCCAATTTATCTCTCATAGCGGGATCCATGTTCATGGCAGCGAGCTTTTTGGCAGTCTGGGTATCCCAAGCGGTCAATCCGATGAAGATGACCACGCCTATGATGGATATCCACCATTCCATGGTGCTGCTTGCCAGGAAGATATTGACAATGCTTAGGATGATAAGTCCAAACAGAGCCATTACCAGGTAAGAGCCCATCTTGGTGAGGTCTGTCTTGGTGAGGTATCCATACACGCTCATGGCGCCGAAAACGCCTGCTGTGATGAAGAAGGTGTATGCGATAGTTCCCAGTCTGTAAACCAGGAAGATAGGCGCCAGTGATGTGCCCATCAGCGCTGAGAATACGCAGAAGAGTATCAAGGCGGTGCCTGTGGACATCTTATGTATTCTAGCCGGGAGGATCCATGCCATGGCAATCATGACGATGAACATGCCCCAATATATGATGCTGTTGCTAAACAGCGCGCTGAGCAATGTCGGGGATGTGGCTACGCCCAAAGCGCAGAATGCCGAGATGAGTATGCCGATAAACATGCGCACATACACGCGGCGCATCACTGCGTTGGTCTGCTCTACCACAGCTCGCTGATTGTAAGCTTGCTGAGGATTGTAGGGATAACCGTAGTTTTGGTTTTGATAGTCCATAATCTTATGTTAGTTAAAGTGTTTACATTTTTATATATAGACAACGGAGGCTATATATAGTTTAATACTAACGTTGCTAAGACCTAAGAAATTATATCGATGGACTACATTCTCTCGGGCATCTCCATGCCTAGCAGCGCCACACCGGCTTTGAGCGTGCGTGCCACAACAGCTGAGATGAGCAGGCGGAGCGCCTTGACGTTGGCGTCCTCCTCTTTGAGTATTGAGTAGTCGTGATAGAACTGGTTGAACTCTTTGGCGAGGTCGTAGCAGTAGTTGGCGATGAGGGCGGGGCTATAAGTGCGTCCTGCCTCAGCCACAGCACCGGCGAAGTCGCTCACTTTGCGAATCAGGATAGTCTCTTTCTCGTTGGGAATGGCTGTGATCCGGTCTGCTACGGGTTGCTCCTCGGCGCGACGCAATACTGAGCGGATACGCGCGTAGGTGTATTGGAGGAAAGGACCTGTGTTGCCGTTGAAGTCGATGGACTCCTCGGGGTTGAAGAGCATATTCTTCTTGGGATCCACTTTGAGCAGGAAGTATTTGAGGGCGCCCATGCCTACGATGCGTGAAATCTCGGCAGCTTCGGCGGGGTCCATATCCTTCATGTGGTCTTTGCCCACAGCAGCGGCGCCTGCCACCATCTCTGCCATAAGGTCGTCGGCGTCAACGACGGTGCCTTCGCGGCTCTTCATCTTACCGTTGGGGAGCTCCACCATGCCGTAGGAGAAGTGTACCAGGTCTTTGCCCCATTTGAAGCCGAGCTTATCCAAGAGGATGGAGAG
>CAZLJS010000319.1:0-1687 GCA_964559895.1 uncultured Sangeribacter sp. | reverse complement strand
GTCTTGGGCAAAACCTTTGTCCCAAAGTTTAGTTGTTGACATGTTGTCGATAAAATTTTAAACGTTAAGATTATCAAGTAGTTGGATGTAAGTATTGATGCCGTTTTCTATTTCATTAAGGTAGATAAACTCATCAGCGGAGTGGGAACGGGCAGAGTCACCCGGTCCTATTTTTAGTGACGGGAACGCCACCAGCGCCTGGTTGGATAGAGTAGGGGAGCCGAACGCTGATAGCCCCAACGCCTTGCCACGCGTCACAATAGGATGATTCATGTCGATGTGGGAGCTGTTAAGGCGAGTGCTGCGCGGCGTCACCTCCGACGTGAGATTCTCGCGTATGATGGCTAGAATCTCCTCGTTGGAATACAGCCCATTAGGACGGATATCCACCACGAAACGGCATCTGTCCGGCACCACATTATGCTGCGTACCGGCATTTATCTGCGTCACCGTCATTTTCACCTCACCCAGGAAAGGTGAGACACGCGGGAAACGATAGCTGCGTAGCCATGCTATATCCTCCAAGGCGGCGTAAAGCGCGTTGACACCCTCGTCGCGTGCGGCGTGCCCGCTGATGCCATAGGAGGTGCAGTCGAGCACCATCAGCCCTTTCTCCGCCACTGCCATTTGCATCCGTGTCGGTTCGCCGAAGACCCCCAGTGCCACCTCTCCCAGGTGGGGAAGTATCATCTCGATACCCCCTTTTCCGCTGCGTTCCTCCTCCGCGGTGGCGGAGAAGATGATCCGATAGGGCTGTGGCGATAAACGAAGGCGCTCGTAGGCGGCTAGCAGAGCCACCAACGATGCACCGTCGTCGTTGCTTCCCAAACCATATAATTTGCCATCCATGATGGCGGGAGAGTAGGGATTGCGCGTATAACCGGCAGCGGGTGCCACCGTGTCGATATGCGCATTAAGGAGTATCGTCTTGCGGGAATCCGCCACATCGCCGCTGACGATATTATTGCCATAGCGGTGCACAGGTAGGCCGCGGCGCGTCATCCACTGTTGTAGATAGTCGGCAGCGGCAGCTTCGTCGCCCGTCACCGAGGGGATGGCGATAAGGTGCGTCAGTAGGTCGATATATTCATTCATTGCGTAATAGCAGTGCCTCCATTGAGGTCCTTGGTAGAGGTGATTCTCACCATCTCCACACCCGTCTCTACAGCTGAGAGAGCATTCTCAATCTTTGGAATCATGCCATCGGTGATGATGCCGTCGGAGAGAAGCCCCGGATAATTCTCGGCGGTGATAAGGGGTATCACCGAGTCCTCATCGTGTGGGTTTGATAGGACACCCTTCTTGTCGAAGCAGTATATAAGTTTTACATTATGTGTTTTAGCCATTGCCATTGCCACCTGGCACGCTATAGAGTCGGCGTTGGTGTTGAGCATAGAGCCCTTACCATCGTGAGTCAGCGGAGCCATCACGGGCACGATGCCGATATTTAGCAGCTGCGTCAAGGTGTCGGCGTTGACACACTTCACGTCGCCCACATAGCCATAATCCACGTCACCCTTTATGCGACGGTCGCTAAGGATAACGTTCATATCCGCGCCGGTGACGCCTATGGCGTTCATGCCGAGTGCTTGCATCTGAGCCACAATATTTTTGTTGACAAGCCCTCCATATACCATCGTCACCACCTCCAGCATAGATTTGTCGGTGACGCGGCGGCCATTGACCA
>CAZLJS010000318.1:0-1710 GCA_964559895.1 uncultured Sangeribacter sp. | reverse complement strand
TGATAGTCATATTTCTTATCGTTGATATTGGATATGTTGGCATCGCGGAGTCTGTTGCGATAGTTATTTATCTCTCTTTCTCTATTGTAGGCATTGATGATGGTAGCCTCCTCGGGGGTTTCCATCTCTTTGAGCAGATAGAGCATATTGTCCATGGCACCGCGCACAAGTTTGTACATGCCATCCAACTCTTTGAATATCCACTCGTCAAACTCTACTTTATTTTTGTTTTTGCGTTCTATGGTCTTGGCTACGTTAAAGCAGCTGTCGGCTATAGACTCTATCTCACTGATAATGCGAAGCATACCCGACACTCTCATCTTACCTTCGGGGCTCAAGCGTCCCTCTGCCACTCGGTTTAGATAGTTGCCTATCTCTATCTCCATGCGGTCTGAGATATCCTCATATTTCTCGAGGCGGTTGTAGGTATTGGTATATTGTTCGCTGTCGTCGTCAAGATGGACCATCTCCTGCGCCATGGTGAGCATACGATCCACGCGCTCGGCATAAACCACTATCTCCTTCTGCGCCTGCGCTATATTAAGCTCTGAGGCGGAAAGCAAACCGCGACCGATAAATTTGAGTGAAAATTCCTCGTCGCTCTCTTTGTGGTGAGCCGGCACGATAAAACATACCACTTTCACGTATAGTTCGGTGAACCATATCATTATCAACAGGTTGCAAGCGTTAAATACTGTGGGGAACATGGCGAGACCAAAGGCTATGGCGCCGGAGCTAACTCCCGGCAAAGTGGGGTCTGTGCCCTGGCACGCCTCTGTGATCCATGCCACCAAATCCACAAAGGGATAGAAGACAAAGAGCGTAATGATGGAACCAATCACGTTGAACAGCACGTGCCCCATCGCGGCGCGTTTCGCCGCAAGGTTTCCGCTTAAGGAGGCGAGTACCGGGGTGATGGTAGTTCCAATGTTTCCACCTAATATTATAGCGCATCCCATGGTGAAAGGTATCCAGCCCTGTCCGCACATAATCAATGTGATGGCAAACGTGGCAGCGGAGCTCTGCACCGTCATGGTTAAAATGATACCTACTGCGAAGAATATCAGCACCGAACCGATACCTAACTCAGTATAGTTCTGCAAGAACTGCAGTATCTCGGGGTTCTCCTTCAGGTTGGGCACATATTGGCTGATAAGGTCCAGTCCCATAAAGAGGAAACAGAAACCTATCAAAAACTCGCCAAACGACTTATAGGTGCCCTTCTTCATAAATAGCATCGGCACACCTATGGCAAACATCAGGAGTGTATAGGATGATATGCTTACTTCAAAACTAAAAGCGGAGATAATCCATGTGGTGACAGTGGTACCCACATTGGCGCCGAAGATTACTGCCATGGACTGTGCCATCGACATAAGACCGGCATTCACAAAGCTAACCACCATCACAGTGGAAGCACTGGAACTTTGGATTAAAGCGGTGATAAGGATACCGGTCATGACACCGGTAACGCGGTTTTTCGTCATTACACCTAAAATGTTGCGAAGACGATCACCCGCAACTTTCTGCAAGCCTTCGCTCATCACTTTCATTCCGTAGAGGAACAAACAGACAGCGCCTAGCAGGCTCAGAAATTCTATTAAGCTATAATTCATCGAAAGGAGGAATTTATAATCTGCTGCAAAGATAATAAAATTAACGCACTATCCTATAATTTTTTAAAGGAAAGTTCATTTCATAATACAAAAC
>CAZLJS010000317.1:0-1722 GCA_964559895.1 uncultured Sangeribacter sp. | reverse complement strand
CCGACAACGCCAACTGGCACCACATGATGAACTACGACTGCCAAGGCGACTACGTCATCGCCGGTCTCTGGTCTGTAGCTTACAGCGGTGTGAAACGTTGCAACGATGTGCTCCAATACATCGAGAACAACAATATCTCAGGCATGAGCGAGGAGAGTGCTAAATACTACGAGGCACAAGTGCGCGTCTTGAGAGTATTCTACTACAACTGGCTCTGGAAATTCTGGGGCAACATCGTCTATTTCGACCATAACTTCGAAGGCGCCCCTTACCTGGGCACACAATACACCGCCGATGAGGTGTATAAATTCATGATCGAAGACCTCGAAGGCGCTATCGCCCTCGACGTGCTCCCCATGAAAGAGACTGCCGAGAACTATGGCCGCGTCACCAAGGCGATGGCTTATATGCTCTACGCCGAAGTGGTAATGTATCAAAACGATACCGACCGCTTCCCCACAGCGCTTAACTACATGAAGGAGATCATCTCCAGCGGTAGCTACAGCTTGAACCCCGACTACGCCAACATCTTCAGAGAGTCCGGTGAATGGTGCAGCGAGTCTATCTTTGAAATCAACTACAAAGACGACAACGCAATCCGCGACTGGAGCAACCCGCGCGCAGCAGGTGGCACAGTGCTTCCCACACTTCTTAGCCCCAACGGATGGGCTGCCGGCACCGATGGCCACGACAATGGCTGGGGATTCGGCCCCGTACGTCAAGAGACCTACGACCGCTATGACGCCGCCGATGCTCGCCGCGACGCTACCTGCTGGAACGCCGCTGCTGTTGGTGACTACAACAAACGTTACCAAGACACAGGCCTCTTCCTTGAGAAATATTGCGCCCACACAGGCGACAACGCCGACCAAAAGGCATCCTCAGAGCTTAACTGGAACAATAACCTCCGCATCTACCGCTACTCCGAGACACTCCTCAACGCTGCCGAGCTCATCCTCCGCGGCGCTGGCTCCGGCGATGCTCAAGGTTACCTCGACCAAGTACGCAGCCGCGCAGGCCTCGGTAGCATCACCGCTACTATCGACAACGTCATCGAAGAGCGTCACCTCGAATTCGTAGGTGAGGGTAAACGCTATTGGGACCTTATCCGCTCCGGCAAAGCTGCCGAAGTCCTCGTGCCCGACCAATATGGCTACCGCACAAACTCTTGGACTTCCAACAAGAAATACCTCCCCATACCTCAGAGCGAAATCGATAGAGCTCTCGGTACTTTGACTCAAAATAATTATTAATCATCAGTAGCTAAGACAATGAAGAAGTTTTTAAGCAAAATATTCTCGCTCGCTTTGATTCTCGGTGGTATGGGTGTCACTTCCTGCTCACCGGAAGATTACGATGGTATGGACTACAACAAGCTACCTCAAGCCAGCGATATTGACGTCACCGTAACGGTGGATCAAGAGACTAATGAGTACACGTTGACTCTTAATAATAAAGGTGTCTATCCGGTATGGACCATCCACTCCTCCGACACTAAGACAGAGATCTCTACCCGCAACAACTACAAGGGTATCTTCACCCTCGCAGGCACTTACCCCGTAGAGGTGAGAATGGGTAACTACAACGGCGTTTGCGAAGGCTCCAAGACAATCTACATCAACATAGAGAACTCTATCGTAGATTTCACACCTTATATCAAACGACTCACCGACAACGACAGCAAGACATGGCGCATCGCCTCCGACAAAGCCGCACACCTCG
>CAZLJS010000316.1:0-1727 GCA_964559895.1 uncultured Sangeribacter sp. | reverse complement strand
CGACACAGCGTAGAATCTTAGTCGGTAAATTTGCAAAAAACCCAAACGTATATCATGAATTTTCAGTTCAGAAAAACAATCGCAGTATTAATTTCGCTAATGCCCACGATGAACGTTGCGGCGCAGCACCAAGAAAGTCCCGACACGCTATCGTTATCCAAAGGCAAAGGTGAGGAGCGCAATGTGATGCTCAACGCCTCCGACGCCACCAAGCCGCGCGAGATACAGATAGGATTACCCTCAGAGGACGTCACAGTATATGAAAATGGATTGCCCGCGGTGTATTCTACGGCGGTGCATCAATTGGCGCGTCATTGGCGCAGCGATGCCAGCCTGGGGGCCGTAGGGCTACTCACCCCCATGGAGTCGGCCATCAAGACGGGCAACATAGCATACTCCGTGGATTGCCACTCCAATCTCGGCCAAAAAGAGTTTAAAGGTATCCTGAACTACCACACCAACCTCTTTGGCTGGCAAAACATCGACATGAACATCTCCGGAGGCATCGGCGATAAATGGCTTTACACAGCTAGCATATACCAGAACTTCGACCCGGGTAGCTTTGACCCTAAATTCACCAACTACAGCGACCGCACACAGATATATCATGCCGGTCTGACACGCCTCTTCGCCAAGGGAAAGGTATCGCTGCTTTATAAATTTGCCAAGAGCAGCGCCCTGGGCTCCATGGTCAACTCCGCGCCTTTTATTTACGTGGGCGACGGCAGCGTCAAGGAGATACCTGATTTCTCTTTGGGCACATCCTCTTACGCTCCCTCCACTGGCTCCTTCTCCTACATGGATATCATGGACGGGAAAATCAAAACCGGCCAATGGGGCGACTTCGTGGAAAACCGCTCGCATGAGGTGGCGCTGCTCTTTGACTATAAGCTTTCAGAGAGAACCGCCCTTAATATAAACGCGAAATACATGAACGCGCCAAAGGCCAATTACGTGGATTTCGGAGGCAGCACCATCTTCACCGCCACCGCCGCGGACGGCCTGTTTGAAGGCGACTCCGACACCCCCTACACCGGTCTCGCCGAGGGACGACGCACATGGCTCCACTTCGGCAAGGTGCAAAACGCGCTCCTCACCTCTGAGCTTACCTCCGCCCTCGCCGACAATAACCAACTACGCATCGGCATCAATGAATGGTTCTATCATTTGGACTACCATTCATCATCGTTTCAGTGGACAGGCTCTGTAGCGGAATACCCCTCCGTACTCACCCGCAGATACGCCGATGGCACCGCCGACAAATACCGCGGATTTAATGAGCTGAGCCCTGAATATACCAAAGGATATGAGAATAAATTGGCGCTGTATGCTACCGATAATTGGCAACTGACGCCGCAATTCAACCTCTACTTCGGTGGCCGGTTGGAGTATTACCGCATGTCGGCCGACCAGATACCCTACAGCCGCTACTCCGGATTCCATATCGGCGACACTCACACCTACACCGACGCTGACGGCATGAGCACCACCGTCGTTATAGCGCCTCAGAGAGTGGTGAAAAACAAGCTCAACTACGCGGCAACCATCCAGGGCCTTTATCAGCTCGACAACCATTTCGGCATCACCGCCGACGCCACCGTGGCTACCCGCTTCCCCCGCATCAACGAATATGCCGGAACGGGCCCCACAGAGGAGCAGTATAAGCGTGTCACCATACCCTTGATTCGCGGAGGCATCACCTATCGCAACTCATGGATGGACCTCAC
>CAZLJS010000315.1:0-1740 GCA_964559895.1 uncultured Sangeribacter sp. | reverse complement strand
CGCGCCATCGTGGATAGCGTCTCCGGTGGTAAAGTGGCTTACGTGCATATCACAGGCATGGACAGCGAGAGCTTCCGCGCCGTATATGACGACCTGCTGGGCAAATACCGCAACTGCGAGGCAGTGGTAGTGGATACCCGCTTCAATTCAGGCGGTTGGCTCCACAACGACGTGGTGCAGCTCCTCTCAGGCCGCCGTTACGTGGATTTCTCACCACGCGGACAGTATATCGGTAGCGAGCCCTTCTCGCAGTGGACCAAGCCCTCTGCCATGCTTATCGGTGAATGTAACTATAGCGACGCCCACGGCACACCTTATTCATACAAGACCCTGGGCATAGGTAAGTTGGTGGGCGCCCCCATCCCCGGCACTATGACCGCCGTTTGGTGGGAATATCAAGTCAACCCACAGATAGTCTTCGGCATACCGCAAGTGACATGCCTCGACCTGGAAGGGAAGCCACTGGAGAACCATCAGCTAGACCCCGATATACTAATATATAATGAGCCCGCGGAGATCGCCAATGGCATCGATCGCCAGCTCGAAGGTGCCGTCAAATCATTAATGAATAAGTAAGATATGAGAAAGCCGATTTTAGTAGTATCTACAGGAGCCGGCATCAGTGCCGAGAGCGGTATCTCCACCTTCCGCGACAGCGACGGACTGTGGGAGAACTACAACGTGATGGAGGTGTGCAGCGCCACCGGATTTCGCAAGAATCCGCAGCTGATACACGATTTCTACAATGCGCGTCGTCGCCAGCTACTCACCTGCCAACCCAACGCGGCGCATAAGCTATTGGTAGAGCTGGAGAAGGACTACGACGTGCGCGTCATCACACAGAACGTCGATAACCTGCATGAGAAAGCCGGCTCGAGCCATATCCTCCATCTCCATGGCGAGCTGATGAAGATGCGCTCCATCGCGCACCCCGACTACGTGGAAGCTATCGACCCCGCACACCCCGACACCACACCCGAGACCCGCGGTAAGAATGGCGACTATATGCGCCCGCATATAGTATTCTTTGAGGAGGCGGTGCCCAACATGGAGGCAGCGGTGGAGCTGGTGCAGCAAGCCGATATTTTCGTGGTCATAGGCACCTCGTTGGTGGTTTATCCCGCCGCCTCGTTGCTGAATTTCGTTCCATCGCACGCCGAGATTTATTATATAGATTTGAATCCGGCACCCGTTTCCGGCAAAGTGCACGTGATACAAGCGAAGGCCACGGAGGGGATGCGGCAATTATGCGACATTTTGCAATCTAAGAGGGGGTTATAACCCCTAAAAATGGCAATTGTCGTAAAAATATGCTTTTAAACATAAAAAATAATCTGTAAAAATAATTGTAGGTAAGGTAAAAATAATTAATTTTGCCTTACCTATAAATTTAACTCCCTAAAAGGTGTCGAAAGGTACCCGGAAGAACTAAAACAATACGAAAATGGCAAAAGTAAGAGGTGCAATCACCGTAAACATCGAGCGATGCAAGGGCTGCAACCTATGTGTTGTGGCTTGTCCGACAAAGACGCTGTCGCTTCAGCCTAATGAAGTTAACGACAGAGGTTATCATTATGCCTACATGGAGAATCCCGACAAGTGCACCGGCTGCTGCTCGTGCGCTATGGTATGTCCGGATGCTTGCATAGAGGTTTATCGTGTGAAAGTAGAAGAGTAATCACCTAACAGCAAACAGAAAGAGATGAAAGAAGAGGTAAGATTAATGAAAGGCAACGAAGC
>CAZLJS010000314.1:0-1760 GCA_964559895.1 uncultured Sangeribacter sp. | reverse complement strand
TGCCGCCAAACCATAGCACGATAGCGATGGCGGTTGTGCCGAGGAATTCGCTCATAGGGTGCGCCAGCGAGGTGCGGCGCTCGATGCCCTGTGTGAGCTTGAAATAGTCTTCTGTCTGACGGCCAAAGCGGTGGCGCATCACCTTCTCTGCCACGAAGGCTTTGATGATGCGTAGTCCTGAGAGTGTCTCCTCCACGGTGGAGAGGATAGCGCCGCTCATCTCCTGCGCTTTGAGCGATTTGCGCTTGAGCTTCTTGCCCACGGTGCCCATGACGTAGCCTACGATGGGGAGGAGGATGAGCACGAAGATGGTCAATTGCCAGCTCACCACTATCATCATCACCAGGCAGACGATAATCATGATGGGGTTCTTAAAGAGCATATTGATACTCGACATCACAGAGGCTTGTATCTCGGCGACGTCGCCGGAGATGCGCGACATGACGTCGCCCTTGCTCTCGTTGGTGAAGAAGCCGATATGTAGCGCCAGGATTTTGCGGTACATTGTGTTGCGTATATCACGCACGACGCCGTTGCGCATGGTCACCAGATAGAAGTCTGATAGGTATGCGGTGCCGGTCTTGAGCATGGTCATGAACACCAACATGGCGGCGAGGAGCGCCAGCGTGACGGAGGCGCCGTAGCTCTCCAGTATCATTTGGGTATAATAGTAGAAGTCGTTGACCACCACCTCTTTGATGCTGCCGTCGCCAAGCGACATGAAGGTATATCTCGCCGTGTCGATGCGGAAGAGCATTTGCAATATCGGTATGATAAACGCAAATGAGAAGAGGGTCAGGAATGCCGATAGGATGTTGAAGATACAGCTTCTAAGCACATAGTATTTATATGGCAGAGCGAATCGGCGTAAGAGACTAAAAAAATCTTTCATCAATCAATATATTATCCCCCAAAATTAGTAATAAATCCTCAGATAGCAAAACGGGGGGGGATAAAGAAAAGGCACCCCCGCACGGGGATGCCTCTCCATATATAAACGTTGTTTCTAATAATCTGTGAAGATTATCCTATAAATGAGATTACCATTTAAGAGCGCTGAGGTCGATAGCGCTGTTGTAGTTGTACTCAACGCCGGGGACAGACATTACCCAGTGGTTGCAATCCTCGGGAGCGATATCGTTGGCGTAAGCTACAGGCACGTTACCGGAGTTCACGTCACCGGCAACCCAAGCGGCGCGGGTGTTGTGGAGACCCCAACGTTTCAAGTCAAAGAAAGTAGTACCCTCGCCCCAGAGCTCGATACGACGTTGCAAGCGGATCTCGTCGAGAAGGGCAGTGCCGGTTTTGTCGCAAGAGGTGTAGCCGGTGATACGTTGTGAGCACAACTCAGTGATAAGGCTGCGTGCGGTGCTCTCGTCGCCCAACATGTAAGCGGCCTCTGCCTCGGTGAGGAGGAACTCGGTGCTACGCATGAAGGGGTATTGGTTTCTTTGATAAGAGTCGTCTGCTACGTAGAATTTCATCTGAGCGCCGAACTGGAGGAACGGAGTCTCGTTACGTCCTGACATAGGAGCGTAAGCGCCGTTGACAGTGCTTGCCCATGATGGGATCTTGGTAGGAGTACATGAGTTGGTATAGTTCAACAATGCCATGGTGAAACGGCGGTTGGACATATCATAGAGGTTCATGTAAGAGAGGTCGATGTATTTATCGTTCCACCAGTACTCAGCTTTAGCGGCTGTGCTGTTGACAGTCTCAGGCATGAGGAAGCGGGTGCGACGGATATCGTTGGGATCGAT
>CAZLJS010000313.1:0-1761 GCA_964559895.1 uncultured Sangeribacter sp. | reverse complement strand
TGAGTCTTTATACGTGGAGGGTGAGTATATCCCCGACATTATCCGCATGGAGAAGCTGCATATCCTCCCCACCAAGGTATCGTTTGACCTCACCGCCACCCCTCCGGCATATTCGCTCACCGGTGTGGCTACCAACTATAACCCCGACATCCTGGCGCTCCCCACACAGAGCTGGCGCGCCTCACGTGCCGGACTTACGCGCCGCGGTTACTTCGACCTCGGTGCCGGCACCAACTTCAACGTGGTCGGTAGCGCCGGATACCGCTTCCTCAACACCGATAAGATGAAGGCGGGAATTATGCTCCAGCACAACTCTACCGCCCTCTTTAAGCCGAAAGTCAACGAGTGGACCGAGAACCTTCGTCGCCGTCGCTACGACGAGGCGCTGGGCCTTTACGGCAGCCTCCTCACCGACAATGGTACCCTCGACGCCTCGATATACTACCATCTTGGCTGGTTTAACTACTATGGCCAATATATCCCCGAGATGCGCACCCCTTACCGCTTCAGCACGCAGACGCTCAACGACCTCACCTTCCGCCTGGCGTGGAAAGGGATTGGAGCTCCCGTGGATTACAGCGCCTCTGCAGGGGTGAAATACTTCGGATACCGCGATTTCCCCATCGCCGAACAGAAGGGTAGCCGCGAGACCAATATCATGCTCAACGGCAACGTGGAGAAGGCTCTCGATAGCTCCAAAATAGGAGTCTTCGCCGATATCGACCTCCTGCTATACAATGATATCAACAAGGGCGTGGATGATAGCCCATATCCCTCTGTTGACAACTATTCCAAGGTCACCCTCACCCCATATTACCGCTATGTCAACGGCAACGTCAGCGCCCAACTCGGTGCCAACGTCGATCTCACCGTTAACGCAGGCAACAAGGGCGACCGTTACTCGGCAGTGCATATCGCCCCCGCATCCTATGTGGAATGGGCGGGCAAAGGGGTCGGCGCCTACCTGCGCCTCGATGGCGGTACACGCCTCCAGACCCTCGCCGAACGCGCTAAATGGGACTATTATCAGTGCCCGGTAATCACCAATACCCTCCCCGTATATTCACCGTTAGACGCCACCCTAGGGCTTAATTTCGGCCCCTGGACAGGCTTCACTGCCGGCATCTCCGCAGAGTATGCTTATACCAAAAACAACCTCCTGGGGGGCTGGTTTATGACCGACGTATATGGCATATATAACGAGGAGTGTTTCATGACCATCAAAGGCCTGAAACTCGCCGCCAACGCTAAATATGAGTATGGCAAATACTTCACCGTGGAGGGCGCCATAGCATACCATAACCAAAACAAAGAGCATGGCTTCTTTAACGGCTACGACCGCCCACGCTGGATCATCGACGCCGGCGTGACCATGAATCCCATAGACAACCTTAGCGTCAACCTCAACTATCAATATCGCGGTGTGCGCACCATATACGACGATGGTCGCAACTACGACATGATAGGCGGCAGCAGTAAGAGAGAAAAATACGTAGGCCGACGCCTCCCCGACCTCACAATGCTCGGCGTAGGCGCTAAATGGCAGCCCATTACCAACATTACCATCTGGGGTGAAGTCAACAATATCCTCGGATGCAAAGGTGTAATCCTCCCATCACAAAATCAAGAGGGTGTGAACTTCGCAGTAGGGTTTGGAGTTACCTTCTAAAGAGCCTTAACAGAAAAATATTGCAACTATGAAACAAACACCATTGACCCTCGCCTATCGCAATGAAGACGACAAAGCCTACGGCCTTGCCG
>CAZLJS010000312.1:0-1794 GCA_964559895.1 uncultured Sangeribacter sp. | reverse complement strand
GGCACCCATAGGTTATCGCCGAAGCTACGCAGACGATGGTCGATGCTGTCTTGCGCCGCTTTCCTATCATCGGGATCAGGATACATCTGGTTCATCGAAAGGTTGCGCAAGTTCTTGGTCTTATATATCTCACCCTCATACATCCCGAGATTGAAATAGTCATCAAGGCTATAGCGTGCCAAGTTGTTATCATCTGAGAGGAAGACATATTGTTGAGCCAAATAGGGGCGCAAAGCGTCGAATTTCACCCAGAACATCGGATAGCGGGACTCACCGCCGAAGTCGCCCATGCGGTTAAGCACCGGGCAGATGGCCTCTATGCGGGTCTTCATCTGGTTGGAGCGTTTGTCAAATTCCCATTTCTCTATCACGTAGTAGTTGAGCACTTGTCCGGTGGGGACGTCGGCCTCCTCTATCACCGGTTTATTACCTTTACCTTTGGTGTAATAGATGCCAAAGCGGTCGAGCATATCCTCCACTTTTACCTTGTATTGGTCGGTAAACACCTCTCTACCATCGAGATATTCGTAGGCGGGTATTGAGCCATCTACCACCAGACGAAGCATCAGGCGGAAGAGGTTCTCCTGGCCATCTACCACATCCTCGGGGAAGTATAGCGGGGTATTAGCATCCTTTTCAAGGTCTATTTGGCGATATATCTCACGCATCCACACCAAATCGGCGTCGTCGGCGCTCTTCGTCTCAAAGAATGACTGCATTCTATCGGTGACCTGCGCCCCCGATTGTGCTGTTTTTTTATCCTTCTCGGAGCGACGGCGCACCGCACCCCCGGTCTCTACCTGAGCTATGGCTCCGAGACCTACCATCGCCAACAAGGCGGCTGAGATGAATGATTTATTAAATTTCATATATCCGGGATGATATTCTTTATTCTTTTTATTATCAATTGAGTGCTACCTCCATGGGTGAGATATCACGTGTGATGCCATCGGGGCCCTTCGCTTTCACGTTGGAGATGAAGAAGGATTTGCCCGGTTTGAGGCGTTTGAACTGCTCTTTCTGGCGTTCCGAGAACTTGCTACCTGCCGATACCTCGGGGATGGCGTTGCCCATGCTGTCGAAGAAGACTGTGGAGAATGACACCACGGTGTAGCTGACGTTGAGCAGGTCATCGTCGATAGCGGCACCAAGGCCATCGGCTGCCATCAACGCCGCTTTGGAGATGCGTTTTGGCGAACCCTTATAGTGAACGGTGTTGCCACTGCCATCTTTCATGGCGATATACGCTGTCGGGTCGGGCAATTTTCTTACTCTGAAGGTCATCTGGCCCACCTGCTGTGTGCGGCCATCGAGCTGCGCGGATACGGTGATAGTGGCTTCGCTGCCTACCTTGGAGGCATGTGCTATCCAGGAGTCGCCGTTGCGGGTGAGTGTACCGTTGGTCATAGTGGCTTGTACGGCGCTCATAGGCACGCCCGGCACGGAGATGCTGATCGGGTTGTTGATACCTGCGTAGAGCACGTTCATCATAGTGGCGGAGATGGTAGCCATGGGCTCTATCACCGTGTATGATGATTTGAAGGGGTGCTGCGCTGTGGTGCCGTCGCCACGCAATACTTCGATGTATCCGCTATATTCGTGAGTGCCGGTGGTGTTGGCCACGAACTCAAACAATCCATTGGGGTTGGTGAGCTGCTTGCCGCCCACGAAGATGCGGGGACGCTGTGTGGTGTCGATAGCGGCCAGTACGATGTTGGCTGAGTATTTGCCGCCACGCATTATCATATTGGATGTAGGAATCACGTAAGCGTTGAGCTCGTTGACTCTCACATC
>CAZLJS010000311.1:0-1799 GCA_964559895.1 uncultured Sangeribacter sp. | reverse complement strand
CTTGCTATGATGATTATTCAAAACGAATAATTATCTTTGCACCGAAATATGATTCGAAACAACAGGATATGAGCAGAAAAAATCTAGTGATAATATTGCTTCTCGGCGCTATCACATTGTTGCCCTTCCTCGGGCTGACAGAGTTCAACACCAAAGGGGAGCCACGTGAAGCGGTGGTGGCATACTCAATGCTGCAATCAGGCAACTGGATACTGCCCGTCAACAATGGTGGCGACATCGCTTTTAAGCCACCCTTCTTCCACTGGTGCATCGCGGCAGTGTCGGCAGTGACAGGTGCCGTCAGCGAATATACGTCGCGTTTCCCGTCAGCGATGGCGCTGATAGTGATGCTCGGCGCCACGTTTATCTTCTATGCCAAGCGTAAGACGGATTGGGTGGCGATACTCACCTGCTGTATCATCATTACCAACTTTGAGGTGCACCGTGCCGCCACCAATTGCCGTGTGGATATGATGCTTACCGCCTTTATCGTGATGGCGTTATATGCCTTATACCGCTGGACGGAACGGGGCTCTAGCGGCTTCCCATGGCTGGCTACGGTGCTTATGGGCCTCGCTACGCTCACCAAAGGTCCCGTGGGGATACTCCTGCCATGCTTGGTGATAGGCACATATCTATGGATACGTGGCCAACGTTTCACGCGCATTGCCGGCAAAATGGTAGTGGTGGCGTTGGCGTCGTGCGTGCTCCCCGCACTATGGTACGTGGCTGCTTACCTGCAAGGTGGCGACGACTTCCTGTCACTAGTAGTGGAGGAGAACCTGGGCAGATTCACCGGCTCAATGTCGTATGAGTCGCATGAGAACCCTATATATTACAATTTCCTCACCCTCCTTTCTGGCTATGCCCCCTACACGCTGTTGGCGCTCATCTCGCTATTCTTTCTGCGCAATATTCGCAAAAAGAGCGACGTGGCAGAGCCGCATACTACGGTAGGTCTTAAACGCTATTGGCACACTTTCACAGCATGGATAAAGAATATGGACGACGTGCGCCTCTTTTCGCTGCTGAGCGCCCTACTTATATTCATCTTCTACTGCATACCCAAGAGCAAACGCAGCGTATATTTGCTACCGATATACCCCTTTATCGCCTATTTCCTCGCTGAATATATCATTTATCTTGCCAAGAAAGCGCCACGCGCCATACGCATCTACGGCAGCATCCTCTCGGTGATAGCTATCTTATTGCCGATAGCTTATATCGTCATCAGAGCCGGATGGGTTAACGATAGCATCTTCCATGGCAAACACGCCGCGGAGTACGCTTCCTACCTCGCCGCGATACGCAATATACACGCTTCTCCGTGGCACGATTTCGCGCTACTACTGCCCGTTTATTTCGGCATGACCTTCCTCGTTAGCTTGAGAAAGAGTATGAACCGTAATCGCCTCATCACGCTGCTTGGCGTCACCTTCAGCATATTCTTCTTCTTGGATGCCATCCCTCAGCCGGCGTTGCTTAATGTGAAGTCCGACAAAGCGATGGCAGCGGAGCTTCGCCGCAGGGTTCCGCAAGGGGAACTGTATCAGTATATCTCGGTGGATATGTCGCGCTATTTCTCCGTCAATTTCTATAATGGCGACAACGTGCTGCTCTTTGAGAAAGCGATGCCTGAGCATGGGTATCTGTTAAGCAGTGCCGAGGATCTGGAGCTACTCAAAAGCAAATATCCGTCATATCATTTTGTCGAATCGTGGGATCCGCAGCGCCGTAGCTGCGACACCCGCAAGGATGTGCATCTCTACAAGTTCTAGATATCTAGGCAAGAGGTGCCT
>CAZLJS010000310.1:0-1800 GCA_964559895.1 uncultured Sangeribacter sp. | reverse complement strand
CATCGCGACACCCCTTCTGCTATTAGCTCCATATAATTGTCGATAATCACAATGGAGTTGTCCACGATCATACCCAGCGTTACCAGCAAGGCGGCGAGGGTGATGATGTTCAGCTCTATGCCGAAGCTGTAGAACAGGCCCAACGACATAAAGATAGTAATAGGTATGGTGAGTGCTGCCACAAGAGCCACGCGGAACGGTAACAGAAGCATTACCACCACGATGACGGCACCGATGGCTATGAGCAGTTCACGCAAGAAGTCAGTGACGCTCTTATCCACCACATGGCATTGGTCGGTGATCTTAAATACGGTGACGTCGTCGGGGAGGGTCTTTTCAAACTCATCCATCTCGGCGTAGATCTCTTCGCCCATAGCCACAATGTTTTTACCCTTCTTCATCTCCACACTCAGCAGGATACATTTCTTGCCGTTGTTGGTGATATAGCTATCGGGGTTGGGATACTCCTTTACTACACGTGCCACATCCTTAAGGCGCACCGTAGTGCCATCGGGCGTGGTGAAAATTATCATCTCCTGAATGTCGCGAAGCGAGTTCATGGAGCGGGAGACGTAGATAGGAGAGATATATTGGTCATCCTTTACGCGCCCGCCTGTGGTGACAAACCCTTTACCCATAAGGGTGGTGGCGAGGAGCTGGTCGTTGAAGCCATATTGCGATAAGCGGTCATTATCCACATATACGGATATCTGCTCATGCTGCATGCCATATACGCTCATGCGGCCCACGCTCTCTATGCGGCGCAAACGGTCTTTAAGGTCGTCGGCATAGTCGTTGAGCTCTCGATATGTCTTGGAGTCGCTCTCCAGAGTGACCAATATGGCCGACGTGTCGCCGAAATCATCCATCACTTGGATACCCAGCACGCTATTGGGCAGATTGGTCTTGAACTCGTTGATGCCATGCTTGAATTTGCTCCAGAACTCATCCTTTTTCTGGAGATTATCGTTGAGCTGGACCTGTATCACCACCATGCCATCCATGCAGGTGGAATAGGTCTTGGATTTCTTTACCTCTTTGTAGCTGAAGATATAGTTCTCCAGCGGTTTGGCAACCTGTTCCTCTATCTCGTCGGCGGTATAACCGGGGCAGACAGCGGCGACGATGCCTTGTCGTATCGTGAAGTCGGGGGCCTCATTCTTGTTCATCACCGACAAGCCATAGATGCCGAAGCCCATTAGGCAGCAGGTGAGCAGAATGATGATCTGCCTATAGTGCATGGCCCATTCGACCAAATTTAGTTTTTTCTTAGCCATAACACTATTTGATTACCTTGATATTCATATTGTCGCTCACCTTCTGCTGGCCCTCTACGATAACCTGCTCACCCTCGCTAAGTCCGGAGGTGATGATGACTTGTTCGCCCACAAATTCGCCGAGAGTGACAAAGCGGCGCTCCGCCTTGCCATTATTGTTGACCCATACGAAGTTGCGGTTGTCGCTGTCGAGCTGGACCACGTGGCGTGAGATAAGCGTGGTGGTCTCATTGCTATTGGCGGTGGCGAGATAAAGGGTGCATAGCATACCGGGGAGCAATGCGTTGCCGGGGTTGTTGACCTCCGCTTTCACCTCATAAGAGCGCGATAGGGAATTGGCGGCGACACCTTTCTCCTTAATTCTACCATTGAAGGTCTGATCGTTAAGCGCGGGAACGGATATCTCCACGCCTTCACCGATATGAATCTTGCTAATCTCCGTTTCGGGCACTGAGATACATATCTTGACATTATCCACAGTAACCAGCTTCACCACCGGGGAGCCGGGCATAACGTTGGTGCC
>CAZLJS010000309.1:0-1812 GCA_964559895.1 uncultured Sangeribacter sp. | reverse complement strand
GGTAGCCAATGGCTCACCAACGAGTTCAGCGTGTGGCTATACTTCGGTGGTAAACTCGCCGACGGCACCCTCAACCGCGAAGTGTATTTGAGCTACGACAACGGCGTCAACTGGATAGAAGCTCCCGACAACATGGCGCTTCCCGAATATATGCCCTCTATGTATCAGATGGACTACGCCGTGGTCGATACCCCCATGCAAGCATCCTTCGCCCCCGAGGTGTGGAGCTCCAAGGGTGACATCGCGAAACGTATCGTATATGATATAGACGGCTATGAAATCTCGTGGAACTGCCCCTATATCTATCTCTTCGGAGGCTGTGACGTGAAGGGTAACCTGTACAACACCATCTGGCGCGGCGTCATCAATAGAATGTCGTTCAAGCCGTTGATTTAATTAAAAACGAAAGAAAGAGCGTGAAGAAATTATTAATACTCACCATAGCGCTGCTCCTCGGCGTCGCCTCCGGCTATTCGCAGTCCCGCAAGGGCAACTACGCTGCGTTTAGCGATGACGACGACTATCGCTATGACATAGGTGGTGGCCTGGGCATGACCGGATACCTCGGCGATGCCAACACCTCCAATCTGTGGGGAAATCCCAGCTGGGATGTCGAGGCGCTTTTTAGATATATCCTTAACCCGCGGTTTGCCTTCAAGACAAACTTCTACGTGGGAGCGTTGCGCGGCAACTCCGCCGATATGACCAACGTCTTCCCCGACGGGCAGACATTTAAATTCAACACCACCTTCTATGACCTGGGAGAGATGGTGGAGTTCAACTTCTTCAACTACGGCATGGGTCGCAAGTACCAGAAGCTGAGTCGCATCACACCGTATATTACCGCCGGCTTAGGCTTTACCGTCTGGACCACAGATGGCACCGCCAACGCTACGCTGAACATACCCTTCGGCATCGGCGTGAAATATAAACTAAACAAGAGAGTCAACCTGGGGATGGAATTCCTCATGAAAAAGACCCTCAGCGATAAGCTCGACGGGGAGAACCTCTCCGACCCTTATCAGATCAAACATTCATTTATGAAAAACACCGACTGGTATAGCACCCTTACCTTCACGATAAGCTATGAGTTTAGCCGTCGGTGCGCCGAATGTCATTACAAAGATTAGTGAGTCTCAAAGATTAAAAATATGGAGCAAGAGAAATTCCTAAAGATAGCAACAGAGCTACAACAGGGGCGGATGCCGAAGCACGTGGCGATCATCATGGATGGCAACGGACGCTGGGCGCAGGCTCGTGGCATGGAGCGCACACGTGGACATGTGGAGGGCGTGGAGAGCGTCATCAACATCACACGCGCTTGCAGTGAACTGGGCATCGGCTATCTCACCCTCTATGGCTTCTCCACAGAGAACTGGAACCGTCCGCAGAGCGAAGTCGATATGCTTATGCATCTGATAGGCATCACCGTGGAGCAGCAGACCCCATATCTGATCGAAAACAATGTTAAGCTGAATATCATCGGTGATATGCCGCGCATCCCCGAGGCGTCAAGAGAACGCTTACAGCGCAGCGTGGAGGCCACGGCACACTGCACCGGCATGGTTATGACCATGGCACTCAGCTATAGCGCACGCTGGGAAATCACCGAAGCCGTCAAGCATATAGCCCTCGCAGCGCAGCAGGGCCGCCTCGATGCCAATAGCATCAACGATGATATCGTAGCGCAACACCTCTCCACATATCCCATCCCCGATCCCGACCTGCTTATACGCACAGGCGGTGAGACCCGCATCAGTAACTTCCTCCTCTGGCAATGCGCTTATAGTGAATTCTATTTCACTCCTATAT
>CAZLJS010000308.1:0-1816 GCA_964559895.1 uncultured Sangeribacter sp. | reverse complement strand
CACCCCAAATATGTGAAGAAAAAAATCTATCACGTATGGACCGACAAGCCCATCACCGAGGAGGATATGCAACGCCTCGCCGACGGCATCGAGCTTGAAGACGGTGAAATCCACGCAGACGAAATCAGCTACGTCAACGAAGCAGACAAGAACCAAGCCGGCATCGAAATCCATAGCGGCAAAAACCGCATCGTTCGCCGTATGTTTGAGTTCCTCGGCTACCGCGTAGTCAAACTCGACCGCGTATATTTCGCCGGATTAACTAAAAAGAACCTGCCCCGCGGCAAATGGCGTTACCTCTCACAGGAAGAAGTCAACTATCTCCGCATGGGTTCATTTGAATAAACTTCTGAATAAAGGAATCATAGACAATGGAAAAGATAAGAAGAACCACGGTAAAGCAACTGCTTTCCGCCTCTGATAGCTATCTCGACAAAGAGGTAGATGTGAAAGGGTGGGTACGTACCCGCCGCGGCAATAAAAACGTGCAGTTTGTAGCGCTCAACGATGGCTCCACCATCAAGAACCTGCAGATTGTAGTCGATATGTCGCAGTTCAACGAGGATATATTGCGTCCCATCACCACCGGCGCCTCCATACATGTGCAAGGACTCCTTGTAGCATCACAAGGCAAAGGACAGACAGTGGAGCTGCAAGCTCGTGAAATAGAGGTTTACGGCACCGCCGACCCCGAGACCTACCCCTTGCAGAAGAAAGGCCACTCCATGGAATTCCTTAGAGAGAAAGCGCACCTGCGTCCCCGCACCAACACCTTCGGTGCCGTGCTCAGAGTACGCCACGCCCTCGCTTTCGCCGTGCATAAGTTCTTCAACGACAAAGGCTTCTACTATTTCCATACACCGCTCATCACAGCCTCCGACTGCGAAGGCGCAGGCGCCATGTTCCAGGTGACAACCATGGACCTCAACGACCTGCCACGCACCGAAGATGGAGCCATCGACTACAGCCAAGACTTCTTTGGCCGCCAATCCAACCTCACCGTCTCCGGACAGCTTGAGGGTGAGCTCGGCGCCACTGCCCTCGGTTGCATCTACACCTTCGGCCCCACATTCCGCGCTGAGAACAGCAACACTCCACGCCACCTGTCGGAGTTCTGGATGATTGAGCCAGAGATGTCGTTCTATGAGATCGAAGACAACATGGACCTCGCCGAGGAATTTGTGAAATATTGCATCGGATACGCCCTAGAGCACTGCGCCGACGATATCCAGTTCCTCAACGACATGTTTGACAAAGGCCTCATCGACCGCCTCAAATTCGTCCTCGAGAATGAATTCGTACGCCTCCCCTACACCGAAGGCGTCGCCATCCTCGAGAAGAGCGGCAAGAAATTTGAGTTCCCCGTATTCTGGGGCGCCGACCTTGCCAGCGAGCATGAGCGCTATCTCGTAGAGGAGCACTTCAAGAAACCGGTGATCCTCACCGACTATCCCAAGGATATCAAAGCATTCTATATGAAGCAGAACGACGATGGCAAGACTGTGCGCGCCATGGACGTCCTCTTCCCCGGCATCGGAGAAATCATCGGTGGCTCACAGCGCGAAGAGAGCTACGAGAAGCTCAAAAACCGCATGAACGAGCTCGGCCTGGAAGGTATGGAATGGTACCTCGACACACGTCGCTTCGGCACCGTGCCCCACTCCGGTTTCGGCCTCGGATTCGAACGCCTCGTGCTCTTCGTGACAGGTATGCAGAATATCCGCGACGTGATTCCTTTCCCACGCTATCCCAAAAACTGTGAGTATTAATCCTTACACACTATAACGAGGAGCCGAAGGCCGCTACTTCGGCTCCT
>CAZLJS010000307.1:0-1844 GCA_964559895.1 uncultured Sangeribacter sp. | reverse complement strand
GCCATCCTTTCCCGGAGGTAATGAAAAATTGCTTAACTACATAAACAAGACACGTATGTATCCCAAACAAGCATATAAAAACGGATACCAAGGGCGCGTCATCTGCTCCTTTGTCATCAACACCGATGGCTCCGTGTCTAACGTTCAAGTGCTTCGCGGCGTGGAGCGCTCGCTCAACTGTGAAGCCGTAAGAATATTCTCCAAGATGCCCGATTGGATCCCCGGTAAGCTCAACGGCGTACCCGTGCCCGTGCGCGTGATCTATCCCGTAACTTTCAGAAAATAACCCGTTTAAAAAACTAATGACGCAATCCAGAGGTCAAGTGATAAAAAATCTGGGCTCACTATTCCAAGTGAAGCTCACAGACGACTCCGTAGTCGAATGTCGTGTTAAAGGTAATTTCCGTATTAAAGGTATCCGCACCACCAACCCGGTTAGCGTAGGTGACTGGGTGAAAATTACCCCTACCGGTTCAGACTACTATATCACCGCTGTGGAACCGCGCCGTAACTATATCATACGCCGCGCCTCCAACCTATCCAAGGAGAGCCATATCCTCGCCTCCAACATTGATATGGCAATCTTGGTGTGCACTATCAAGGAGCCGGTGACAACCACCACCTTTATCGACAGATTTCTCGCCACGGCAGAGGCTTACAATATCCCCGCCATGCTGGTGCTCAATAAAGAGGACCTATGGGACGATGAGGACCGCGAGTATGCCGAAGGGGTGAAATACCTATACCAAACCATCGGATATGAGGTGCTCTTTACCTCCACACGCAACGATAGTGGCATCGACCTCCTGGCAGAGAAGCTCAAAGGAAAATTGTCGCTATTGGCAGGCAACAGCGGCGTGGGCAAGAGCTCGCTGATCAATAAGCTGGTGCCCGGAGCGAACCTGCGCACCGGAGAAATTTCGGAACTATATCATACCGGTACTCACACCACCACCTTCTCCGAGATGCTGATGCTCCCCGAGGGTGGCGCCGTCATCGACGTCCCCGGCGTGAAAGGTTTCGGCGTGATAGACTTCGACAAATACTCTGTAGGCCACTATTTCCCTGAAATATTCAAGCATTCGGCAGATTGCCGTTACAGCGACTGTACACACCGTCGCGAACCGGGATGCGCCGTGGTGGAGGCCTTGGAGAACCATTATATCTCAGAGAGCAGATACAACTCCTATCTATCCATCCTCGAGGAGGTGGAGGAGCAAGGCGAGAAGTATCGTAAACCATTTTAAAATTAGCGAAGCGACTTCGCTTCCCCAAAACGAAAATAGAATGAAACGTAGATTTTTTATGATGGCGGTGCTTGCCGCCCTCTTTTTCGCTCCTAACACAGCGAGCGCATTTGACTGGAGCAGCTTGCTTGGCGGCTCGACAACATCGTCAACAATCACTAACCTCATCGAAGGCGTATTCTCTAAATCAGACTTGGACGTGTCGGACCTTGCCGGTCAATGGACTATCGACGGTAGTGCCGTCTCTTTCCAAAGCGACAACTTGCTCCAGAAAGCCGGTGGCTTGGCTGCCGCTTCCGCTATCGAGGCTAAAATCGACCCTTATATGGAGCAATATGGCTTGGTGGGCGCCGTTATGGTGATTCAAACAGATGGCTCATTTGAGATTCAGATGTCTAAAGGCACCATCAAAGGTACTATCGTGAAGAGCTCCAGCAGCACCTCCAACTTCACTTTCAATATCACAGTGCTTGGCAAAAGCATCTCTTCCGTGCCCGCTTATGTGCAGAAATCTTCATCCTCTTTGGATCTGATGTTTGATAGCAACAAGCTCAAGAGCATCCTCTCCACTGTGGGTAAGCTCGTCAACAGCAGCCT
>CAZLJS010000306.1:0-1857 GCA_964559895.1 uncultured Sangeribacter sp. | reverse complement strand
TAATTAGCTTATTTTGATAAATTTGGGGCAAATTTGAGAAGAACTCTATTTTGAGAAGAATTCCATTTTTGAGAAGACGAATAACTTAACACAACTGTAATATGAGAAAACTCTACAAAATGCTTCTAGGGCTTGCTGTCGCTACTACCGCGGCGCTACCCTCCTACGGTGAAGCTTTCGAGTATTTGGAAACATTTGATATTGCTTCCGATTATCCTGATGGTGCCACTCTCCCCGAGGGTTGGGCTTCCACCTCCGACGACAACATTGTGCTTCAACGCCAGACTGCCACTTATATCGGCATCCCCGCCGCGTATTCCGGCAGCTACGTCCTCGGCAACTACATGACCAATGAGCTCAAGAACCAGACATTCTACACCAAGATGTTTGACCTCAAAGGTGGCGCGGAGTGCAAACTCTCGTTCATGTACTACACCCCGGGTGGCACACGTCCCAGCGCTCGCATTGGCGTGTATGTAAAGGCCGGTAAATCACAGGATTACGACGATCAGACCTACGACGTGGGCACCGTCACCCCCGCCTCCTACAGCGATTGGACCAAGTTTGAGTTCACCTTCACCCCCGACGAGGATGGCGACTATTGCTTCTCCTTCCGTCTATATGAGACCTCCGACGCTAACCTGCTGGGTGCGTGCGGCTTCGACGACTTCACCATCACAGGCTACGACACCAACTACGACCCCATCTCTGAGCTGGAGCCTAACGAGGATAACCTCTCAGCCTGCATCGAGCTGCCCTATAGCGAGTCGTTTGACAATGAGAACCTCAACTACACCAGCGGCGACTCATACCTCCCCGACGGTTGGGCCACCACAGGTAGTCAGCCCTTCATCACCGCCAGCTACTCCGACTTCGCCGCCCACACAGGCAGCTACTATATGCTCACCCAGAATAACTCCGAGATACGCGCCGACAGAGCCTTCACACCCTTCATGAACCTCACCGCCGGCAAGGAGTATGAGATATCCTTCTATATCTGCATCCCCGGCAATAAGGCCTATGACGAGGACTATAACTTGGTTACCAATTATCCCAAGTTCACCCTCACCGTGGGCACTGAGCAGGAGATAGACTTCCACCCCGTCACCCTTCTCACCATAGATGGCGGCACACCCCAGAAATGGGTTAAATACGGCACCATCTTCACCCCGCAGAAGGATGGCCCCTACTGCTTCGGCTTCAACGTCACCTCTGAGGAGGCTATCGGCACCGGTGGCGTCGTCATCGACGACCTGCTAATCACTGCCGACGGCCTGGTAATGTTCCCCCGCGCTAACTTCGGCATCAACAATATCTACGACCTCTACAACAGCTACATGGTCGTATTCCCCAACGATCCCGTCACCTTTATCAACAACTCCGAGTACTCCGACTCCTACAAATGGACCGTATCGCTCAACCATGACTCCGAGAATGAGGATGGCGAGACCGTCACCGAGCTGGAGCAGCTCTACACCACCGACGCGGAAGCCCTGACGTATGCCTTCCCCCAGACTGGTACTTACACCATCGCCCTTACCGCCACCAACTCACGCGGTACCCGCCAATCAGTGTCTGAGTACAACATCGAGCTCATGGACACCAACCAAGCATACTATCCCTTCTCCGTCTATGGTCCCTCCGACGCTATGTATGGCCGTGGCAGCGTCCCCACCTACTCCACAGATAGCGACAACGACTTCATCACCGGCATGAACCACTATTACTACGACTTCGCCGAGAGAATAGAGCTCCCCGAGGACCAACACTTCACCTGGCGCTCACTCTCTTACTGGTTTGCACACTACAACCTCCTCGAGGATAGCGCTGTCAACATCTTCGGCGAGAAGCAGAAAT
>CAZLJS010000305.1:0-1888 GCA_964559895.1 uncultured Sangeribacter sp. | reverse complement strand
CGTTTTTCAAATCACCTACTGGATATTTGGGGAACATGTTCTCTTCCATCCATTTGTTAGCTTTCTCGGGGCTCATCTTCCATCCTGAGTTGCAGGTAGAAACTACTTCTACAACAGAAGTACCCTTTTTGTCGAGGGCGTTTTGGAAGGCTTTTTTGAGCGCTGCTTTGGTCTTACGCACTGCCGCGGGGGTATGTACCGACTGGCGAGTGACGTAGCAAGTGCCGTCGAGGATTGCCATCAAGTTGGTGATTTCCAAGGGGTGACCGTTGAGATCTACTCTACGTCCATAGGGGGTGGTGGCAGTCTTCTGACCGATAAGGGTGGTAGGAGCCATCTGGCCGCCGGTCATGCCATAGATGGCATTGTTGACGAAGATCATGACGATGTTTTCGCCGCGGTTTGCAGCGTGGATAGACTCGGCGGTACCGATAGCTGACATATCGCCGTCGCCCTGGTATGTGAAAACCACATTCTCGGGCCATAGACGCGACATGGCGGTAGCGACGGCGGGCGCACGACCGTGGGCGGCCTCTACCCAGTCAACGTCGATATAGTTGTATGCAAACACTGCGCATCCCACCGGTGAAACGCCGATTGTTTTCTCGGTTAGGCCCATTTCAGCCACAACCTCAGCCACCAGTTTATGGATCACACCGTGTGAACAACCGGGGCAATAATGCATGTGTACTTCTTCGAGGAGTTCAGGCTTGCTATATACCTTGTTTTCCTCACGAATAATATCATTGATTTCCATTGATTCAGATTTGGTTAGGATGAATGGGTTAATGTTTGATGATTTTTTGCTCTAGAGCGTTGAGGACCTCATCGGGGCTGGGGATGATGCCGCCGAGGCGTCCGAAGTGCTCTACGGGGATGGCGTCGTGTACGGCGAGGCGTACATCTTCTATCATTTGGCCGGCGTTAAGCTCTACGCAGAGGATGCCTTTCTTGCCTTGTGCGGCTTTGGCGATAGCCTCTGTGGGGAAGGGCCATAGTGTGATAGGACGCACGATGCCTACTTTGATACCTTTTTCAGCGGCGAGCTCGCGTGCTTTGTCGCAGATACGTGCTACGGAACCGAAGGCTACCATCAGGTAGTCGGCACCTTCTACGCCGATCTCTTCCCAACGGGTCTCGTTGCGCTCGATCTCACGGTAGCGCGCTTGAAGACGCTCGTTGATTACTTCCATCTTGGAGGATTCCAATTCCAAGGAGGTCACCACGTTGCGTTTGCGGCGATCTTTGCGGCCATTGGCTGCCCATGGACATTGTTGACGTATCTCCTCTTCAGTACGACGGGGACGGTACTCGGGAAGCACTACTTTCTCCATCATCTGACCCACTATACCATCGGCAAGAATCATTGCCGGGTTTGTATATTTGAAAGCCAGGTCAAAGCCAAGGCCTACAAAATCTACCATCTCTTGCACTGTGGATGGAGCAAGAACGATTAAGTGATAGTCACCGTGGCCACCACCTTTGCAAGCCTGGAAATAGTCGGCTTGTGAGGGCTGGATAGTGCCCAGACCGGGGCCACCGCGCATAACGTTAAGAACCAACGCGGGGAGCTCTGCCGCCGCGATATATGATATACCCTCCTGCTTGAGGCTGACGCCCGGGCTGGAGGAGGAGGTCATCACTGCTTTTCCGCTTGATGCACCACCATATACCATGTTGATAGCAGCTACCTCAGATTCTGCTTGGAGCACTACCATACCGGTAGTTTCCCAGGGCATTAATTCTTCCAAGGTCTCGAGCACCTCCGATTGTGGAGTGATAGGATAGCCAAAATAGCCATCGCAACCGTAGCGGATAGCTGCATGAGCTATCGCTTCGTTGCCTTTCATTAATCTTACCTCTTCTTTCATCTCTTTCTGTTTGCTGT
>CAZLJS010000304.1:0-1926 GCA_964559895.1 uncultured Sangeribacter sp. | reverse complement strand
AAGTGAGAATGATGCAAGTGGCGTCTGACCTGGATGCCTGCATGGTGTTTAGCGGCTACCGCCTGATAAATGAGGATGGCTCCGTGGAGACTATCCCCTCGATAGAATATCAGCCGGGCAGTGTGCGTGATGATTTCGACCTGGGTGGGGTAGTGCTGATGAACGTCTCCGACGCATTGGCGGCATCCTCGGAGTTGGACGACGACGAGATGACCATGCCCGATGGCGGATGGTATGCCTTGCGCCTGAAGATGGGGATACGTCGCATGATAGGTCAGATACCCGAGATTCTATATTCCATGCCGAAGAATGATTTCCGCCATTCCGGCGAGAAACAGCATGACTATGTCAATCCACGCTGCAAGGAGTACCAAGAGGCGATGGAGAGAGCCTTCGTGAAGCATTTGCAGCAGATGTGCGCACTGACACCGCGTTGCAAGAAGGAGGTGGACTTCGAGGCCGAGCCTTTCGAGACGGAGATGAGCGTCATCATACCTGTCCGCAACAGATGCGCTACGATAGCCGATGCCGTAAGGTCTGCTTTGAGCCAGAAGATGGCGTTCAACTTCAATGTGATAGTGGTGGATAACGACAGCACCGATGGCACACGTGAGGCGTTGGAGCTGATAGACGACCCCCGCCTCGTGGTAATCCATGTCAAGAAGGAGGAGAATCTAGGCATAGGTGGCTGCTGGAACAAAGCGCTGCTGGATCCCCGTTGCGGCAAATTCGCAGTGCAGCTTGACTCCGACGATATCTATAGCTCCGAGGACACCCTCTATAAGGTCTGGAATAAGTTTCAAGCCACACACGCCGCCGCGGTGGTGGGTAGCTATACCATGACAGACTTCGACCTCAATCCGATAGCGCCCGGGCTTATCTCCCACGATGAATGGACAGAGGAATATGGCGCCGACAATGCCCTGCGCATTAACGGTTTTGGCGCCCCAAGAGCATTCTTCACACCTGTGGCGCGCAAGCTCCTCTTCCCCAACGTCAGCTACGGCGAGGACTACGCTATGATGTTGCGTTTGTCGCGCGAATACCTCGTGGCACGTATCTTCGATTCCCTCTATTGCTGCAGAAGGTGGAACGGCAACTCCGACGCCAATCTCCCCATAGAGAAGGTCAATGAGCACAACTTCTATAAAGATTTCCTGCGCTCCTGCGAGATGTTTGCCAGAATAGATTACAATAAAAACGACCTCCCTTACTAACCAATGGACTACTCCAACGATATAAAAGAATTCTTTAGCCGCCAACTGCAATCATGGCCGTTGGCGGCTTGCAATTATAAAGACTTGGCAGGATGCCGTGAGCGAGAACTTATCGTGGGCGGTTTCCCCGTAAAGGTTTCACTCAACCCTGCCAGGATAAAGAGCACCACAGCCAACGTCTCCACAGCGGTGATACGTGAGCGCAAATGCTTCTTGTGTAGCGCCAACAGACCCGCCGAGCAGATGGCATTTGAGGGGTTTCAGGATGATGATTTCCTCTTTTTGGTGAATCCCTATCCTATCTGTTATCCCCATTTCACTATTGTCTCCAAGACACATGTGCCACAAGATATGATGCCGTGGCGCTCTATGGTGCGGGCAGCATACGCGATACCTGAATTAACATTCTTTTACAATGGTGCCAAAGCAGGTGCCTCTGCGCCCGACCATCTCCACTACCAAGCGGTGGCTAAAACAGAGCTCCCGCTTATCGCTGAGGTGGAGGGTAAGCTCACTGCCAGCAATGAGCTCTTGTCGTCTAAGAGTATCGGCGTTGACTATCCCGCGCTGTTCTACTGCTACCGTGGCGATGTGGCAGGATTTCAAGCCTATGCCGAGACTGAAGAGGGGAGTGCCCTGTTGCGAAACCCGCTTATGAACGCATTTGTGTGGATCGGGGAGAATGGTGAGCTATACCTGATGATATTCC
>CAZLJS010000303.1:0-1972 GCA_964559895.1 uncultured Sangeribacter sp. | reverse complement strand
GTATCTTCACCGCATTAGCTACCTGCCATACCATTCTCACAGCCACGGGCTTCACGCATGGTCCGGAAAGGCCTCCGGTGACAGTGCTCAGCACCGGACGACGACGCTCCACATCTACCGCCATTCCCAATAGCGTGTTGATCAATGACACGGCGTCTGCGCCTTCTCCCTCTACGGCACGTGCTATCTCAGCGATGTCGGTGACGTTTGGCGACAGCTTAATGGTCAGTGGTCCCGGATAAGCTTTTCTGACAGCTTTGGTAACCTCCGCAGCGCACTCGGGACGTGTGCCAAACGCCATACCACCCTGCTTGACGTTAGGGCAAGAGATGTTGACCTCTATACCTGCCACGTGCTCCAATGGTGCCAAGCGACGGCATGTCTCCACGTAATCATCTATCTGCGAACCGCTGACGTTGACGATAATTTTGCACTTCAGATCCTTTATGCCGGGATAAATGTGGCTGATGAAATGATCCACTCCCCCATTCTGCAAGCCTACGGCGTTGAGCATACCTGCCGGTGTCTCCGCCATGCGCGGATAAGGGTTGCCCTGGCGCGGATGAAGCGTGGTGCCTTTTACTATGATAGCGCCTAAGCGGTCCAAATCCACCACATCGGCATACTCAGTGCCGTAACCGAATGTGCCCGATGCTGTCATCACGGGGTTTGACAATACCAAACCACCACCTATATTTGTTGTAAGATTAGCCATAATAAATGATTCAAAACGAGATTAATCAATGTTCCAATTTAAATACTCAGCGTCAAAGACGGGGCCCTCTGTGCAGGTGCATTTATGCCCCTCTTTGGTGTCGGTGACGCAACACAAGCAAGCGCCCAGACCGCAAGCCATCTTCTGCTCCAAGCTCACCTCACAGGGGATGTGACGCGATGCTTTCACCACGGCTTTCATCATCGGGTCGGGACCGCAAACATAAAACTTATCCCAATTTTTGTTAAGAAATATTGAATGTTGAGTCACAAATCCTTTCTCTCCCATGGAGCCGTCTTCGGTAGAGATCTCCACGTTGCCATAACGGCGAAACTCCTCCAGCATCGGGATATCGGCAGTGGTCTTACCGCCCAACAGATATGTCGGCGCATAGCCGGCTTCCTTGAGCAGCTTGCCCCAATAGAGCAACGGAGCGATGCCTACGCCACCACCTATCAGGAGTATCTCAGCAGATTTTTCAGCAGGCATAGAGAAACCTTTGCCCAACGGTGCCAAGAGATTGAGCTTCTTACCCACCTCTATATTACATAAGGCGTGTGAGCCTCTGCCAAGGTCCTTCACCAATAGGTGCAAATCGCCCGTCTCGGGGAAGAAGTTGCAGATAGAGATAGGACGACGCAGCATCACGCCTGCCTCTCCGGGCACTAAAACGTTAACGAAACCACCACCCGGCATCTCAGGCAACTGCTCGTCGGAATGAAGCACCAGCAAGCTGAGCGTGGGCTGGAACCTATGGTTCTCCTTTACTGTAAAATCTAATAGTTTCATGTCAATTGATTATCTTCTAATATATCATTGATGGAATTCTTCTGAGCTCTCACGGTGAGGGCGTCGAGCATAGACTGCAATTCACCTCTCACCTTCTCCAAGCGTTCGATAGCTTTCAGTCGCTTGGTGACGTTTGTCTTATTTGTGCGCAGCTGCTCCTTGGCAGCGTCGATTTTCAGGCCCTTGTCGCGCACCAGGAAATTGATAATCCTCAGGGTCTCTATATCGGCAGGTGTGTAGTAGCGGACATTGTTGGCGCTGCGGCGCGGATTGAGCGAAGTGAACTCCTTCTCCCAAAAGCGGAGCGTAGATTGCGGCACGCCGAGCATCTCCGACACATCCTTTATCTTATAATACTGTTTTTCCGTTGAGAGTTTCATTGCCATAATCAAATACGTTAATCCATCACATGGCCGGCGTTCTCGGCCAATCTAATCATTTCCTCATACTGTTCGGGGGTGATATCCA
>CAZLJS010000302.1:0-1999 GCA_964559895.1 uncultured Sangeribacter sp. | reverse complement strand
TACACCGCTTGATGGTATCTTATTGATATGCTTCAATTTGTTACCACTGAATCGGGGCCTTGCCTTGTGATAGCAGGTATTGGTTGGCGGTGACGAAATGATTGTTGCCAAAGAATCCGCGGTAGGCGGAGAGTGGTGATGGATGCGGCGAGGTGAGCACTAAATGGCGCTGACGATCTATGAAATTGCCCTTGCGGATGGCATCGGAACCCCATAACATGAATACCAGCCCTTGAGTGTTGGTGGCGAGGGCGCGTATCGCTGCGTCGGTGAACTTGTCCCAGCCGAAGGTGCTGTGCGACTTTGGCTGATGTTCGCGTACGGTGAGGGTGGCGTTGAGCAGTAGCACGCCCTGTCTGGCCCAACGGGTGAGGTCTCCGTTGGTAGGTATCGGAGCACCCGTTTCGGCTGAAATCTCTTTGAAAATGTTGAGTAGCGATGGCGGGAACGCTATCCCCTCGTTGACGGAGAAGGCAAGGCCGTTGGCTTGTCCGGGACCGTGGTACGGGTCTTGTCCGACGATTACCACTTTGACGTCGTTGAAGGGGGTGGTGTCAAACGCTGCGAAGATTTTGTTGCCCGGAGGATAGACCGTAGTACTGCCATATTCGGCTTTGACGGCTGCTACCAGTTGTGTGAAATATGGCTGTTCAAATTCGTCGCGGAGTTGTGCCTTCCACGTAGGCTCTATTTTTACATTCATAACTAGATAATTAGCTGTGGAGTGAGGCATGGCGCCCACCTTTGCATACCACAAAGGTAATGTAAAAATGTGGATGATGATGGTGATGATGCGAAAAAATGATTAACTTTGCATGAAATTATCGGTTTGGATATATAGCATATTTATTATGCTCCCGTAGTTCAATGGATAGAATAATGGATTCCGGTTCCATCGATTGGGGTTCGACTCCCCACGGGAGTACTTGTGATCACTCTTTAAATTCTTGATTAGTAAGAATTTGAGGAGTGATTGCTATTTTTTATTTGAAAGTGGCAGGCAAATGCCCACTATTCATGTCGGGGTATCGTGAGTGGCAGAAAAAAAGAATTGGTTGTCATCACGACAACCAATTCTCGTTAACCTTAAAATCTAATACCATGAAAAACTCTTTACTACTTCAACACATGAGGTCGCAAATAGTTGCATGGTTTAGTGTTAAATTGTGTAATTTGTTGTTTTAACCTTTAGTATGTGATCTTTCGATATTTTGTAATTAACTGATTATCTTGCTAGTATAAGGGCGGAGAATGGAGCTAGGGTGATGTTCCCACCATTGGAAGTGCCCAGTCCGTCGGGAGAGATTTTCCCGTTCTGAGCCACGATAGTCCATTTCCCTTTCTTGATTTTGACGTTTTGAGCAGTGTCGGCGCCGTTGAACACCACTTTTATCTCCTTCCAAGAGTCGCCATTGGCGTTGTCGAGAAGGCTATATGAGATGAGGTTGGGCGTCTTGGCGGAGTCTATCTTGTCGAATACCAGGTGTTTGGCGATATCTGTGGCAGTGGTCATGCGGAACGCTGGATGGGCCTTGCGCAGCGCGATGAGACCTTTGTAGTATTCAAACTGGTCGGCATAGGTGTGCTTGTAGCTCCAGTCGATGGCGTTGATGTCGTCGGGGCTCTTGTAGGAGTTATGAACACCCTTTTTGTTGCGCCACACCTCTTCACCTGCAAACATGAATGGGGTGCCTTGAGATGTCATCACCACTGTCTGCGCCAGCTTAGCCACTTCGCGGCGTTGCTCATCGGTAGCGTCGGGCATGGATTTGGCAAGCTTGTCGGTGAGGCATAGGTCGTCGTGGCATGAGACGTAGTTGACAATCATCTCAGGGGAGTCGGCGTATGCGAACTTGGAGTTGTTGCCTTTGGCGTAATCCACTTGTGGATGGGCTGTGGATGCCACGATGCCAATCTTCACTGTCTCCTCGTTGCCGGGTTTGCCGGAGGCGAAACCGCGGTCCGCAGCGTTGGAATAGTGTCCTTTTACGGCGTCGCG
>CAZLJS010000301.1:0-2004 GCA_964559895.1 uncultured Sangeribacter sp. | reverse complement strand
TCGCCAAACTGCCACTGCACATCCATCTTGGCATCGTAGTTGTAGTTGCCATCCATGGTAGCCACGTTCTCGCAGGGCTTATAGTCGTAGGTGGCGAGGGAGTTGATCAAACGGGGATAGGTGAAGGGCATCTTGGCGGAGAAGTTGGCGTCGCCGCTGAGAAGGTTGGCGAGAGCATCTGCACCGTAGTTGCCAGGGTACCAGATACCTACCACGCCTTTAGCCAACGGCTCTATCTGGGAGATGATGCGGGGACGTCCCTCATTGAGTATCAGCACGATAGGCTTGCCGGTCGCTGCGAGGCTCTTGACGAGGTTCAACTGATTCTCTGAGAGGGTGAGGTCGGTGAGGTTACCGGGGGTCTCGCAGTAGGAGTTCTCACCGATACAAGCCACGATGACATCAGCATCGGCGGCAGCTGCCACGGCAGCATCTATCTCCGGCGCTTTCTCTTGGTAATAGAGGGCATCGTCGTCAAACGCCACGCCTTGACTGAAGATCACATTCTCCTTGCCAAATTTATTTGTAAGTGCCTCAAGGATAGTGTTGTATTGGTCATGGAATTTACCTTTGGCGGTACCTTGCCATGTGTAAGACCAACCACCGTTGAGGGAGCGCATACTATTGGCAGTAGGGCCGGTGACGAGAATCTTGGCGCCACGTTTTAGCGGCAGCACGTTATCCTCATTCTTAAGCAGCACCTCCGACTCCTCAGCGAGTTTGAGGGCAGTGTCGGCATGGTCCAACGATGCGAAATCGGGATAGTCTTTCACCTCGGTGTAGGGTTGTTTCCAGAGGTTGCAACGCATCTTAAGGCGCAGGATACGTTTCACGGCGTCATCTACGCGGCTCTCGGGCACTTTTCCCTCCTCCACGAGCTCTTTAAGGAGCTTGCAGAACTCCACGTCGTAGGGGGTCATAGCCATGTCTATGCCGGCGTTGATGGCGAGCATGATAGCCTCTTTATAGTCTTTAGCCACGTGGTCACGGTGGAAGATATTGGCAATATCCGCCCAGTCGGTGACGATCATACCATCCCAGTTAAGGTCTGTTTTGAGCCAACCGGTGAGCAGCTCGGTGTTGCAGTGGAAGGGCATACCGTTGTTGTTGGCGGAGTTAACCATCACAGAGAGGACACCGGCTTTGATGGCGCGGCGGAAGGGATAGAAGTGCTTCTCGCGCATATCCTGCAAGGTGATGGATGATGGTGTGCGGTCCTTACCGCTCACGGGAACGCCATAGCCCATGAAGTGCTTGGCGCACGCTGCCACGTTGTACGCCCCGATATGGTTGGGGTCGGTGCCTTGGTAGCCATACACTAGCTGTGTTGCCATCTCGCCGTTGAGGTATGCGTCTTCGCCGAAGCTCTCCCACATACGTGGCCAACGGGCGTCTCTACCAAGGTCCATCACCGGTGCGTAGATCCATGGTATGGAACCCGCTTTTGTCTCGTAAGCGGAGATCTCTCCGGCACGGCGCACCAGCTCTCTATTGAACGATGCCGCCATATTGATCTCTTGGGGGAAGAGGGTGCCACCCGCGGTGTAGGTGGTGCCGTGGATCTGGTCCACGCCATACACGTCGGGGATGCCGATATGCTTCATCGACTCCTCTTGTATTCTCTTAATCACGCTGTGCCACACCTCTTTCGTCTGGGCTTCACTGTATGGCACATTGAGGATAGAACCCACCTTGGCATCCTTGATGATGCTCAGCAGGCGCGCGTCGTCGAAGGCGAAGGTGGGGTAGCTGTTCATATTGCTCACCACATCCACGGTGACTTCACACATCTGGCCGACCTTCTCGTCGAGCGTCATTTTGTTGAGGATCTTATCGATCTCCTTCTCCATCTTGGCGTCCGGAGCGATGGCGGGGGTGGTGGTTCCCGCGCAGAAAACGCCTACCATGCATCCTACCAGGATGCTAACTATACGTCTCATGGTTTATTCTTTAGTATTAATTGAGTTGCAAAATTAACAAAAAAAACCGGCAGGTCGATGACCT
>CAZLJS010000300.1:0-2005 GCA_964559895.1 uncultured Sangeribacter sp. | reverse complement strand
AGATGGATCAGACGCCTATATTCCCCTCTGAGTTATATGTGGATCACTCCACAGCTCTGCTCAGCACTCCGGAATACAAACTGCTTGACAAAAACGTCAAAGCAAACCAATTGCAAGAGAAGATAGAGTACGGTAAGAATATGCCCACGGTAGGTGCCGGAGTCGGATATATGTACGACAATCTCACCGACAAGGACCATCCTTTTGGAGTAGCCTTTGTCTCTGTGTCGATACCTATATCCGGCTGGTGGGGCGGCTCACATGCCATCAAGCGCCAAAAGGCCAACGTGGCTATCGCCAACAATTCTCTCGCGGATAATTCAGACTTGCTTATCATCAATATGCAGCATCTATGGAACGAGGTGAAGGATTCTTATCAGCAGATCTTGATAGCCCAAAACTCTATCGAGCAATCTACCGAGAATCTGCGCTTGAACCGCAATTACTATCAAGCCGGCACCTCCACCATGAGTGATTTGCTTGATGCTCAGCAGCTTTATCAGCAGAGCCGCGACGAGCTCGTGGAGAAATATTCCCAATTCAAAATCAAGGTGTTGGAATATCGTCAAGCCACAGCCCAAGATTAGGGAGCTGATATGCAGAAGGTTACTCTTGATAAGAAGTTCTGAATATTTCTTGTCTGAAAAGATGTAGCTTTCAAAGGTTAATCGGAATGATTGCATATTTAATCGGTAGAAATGGTTAGCACTATCCGAAGTAACGGCAGTAACTTTGCATCGTAAAATAGATAGCTGCATATAATACTTTTTTTCTCCAGATAAAAATGAATCGTTATCAACGTTGCATCATATCCATTCTATTAAGTTTCTTCATTTGTCCGGCAGTGACTTGCCGGGCAAATGATACAAACTTGCCTGAACAAGAAAATATATCTATTGTTTCCCTAGCCCCCGAGGATACTGCTAATATTATATGCAGTCATGATTCGGTCCACACAGGTAGTGCCGAGGCGATGGACGTTAAAATATATAGCCTTAAACAAGATAGGAAATCGCTGTACGCACTTCCATATTCAGTCAACTTAAGTGAGCATAATTGGGGAAGAATGTGGATAAACACAGCAGTGCTCTCGGGGGCTTTTGTGGGAGCATTGTTTGCTCTGGAACTACTTCCGGAGGATGAGACTTGTTGGAACCGCGAGGAGATGCACTCCGTGCCGATGCATAAGCGTTGGTTCAGAAATGTCTTCAAGCGCGGTCCTGAATGGGACGGCGACAAGTTTTACTTCAACTTTATCCTTCATCCCTATGCAGGGTCGGTGTATTTCATGAGCGCCCGCAGCTGCGGATTCAATATGTGGCAATCGCTGCTATATTGCGCTTGTGTCTCCACCTTTGGCTGGGAGTTTGGCGTGGAGGCGTTCAATGAGCGCCCATCCTATCAAGACCTATTCGTAACCCCGCTGTTGGGTAGCGCCATCGGTGAAGGATTCTACTGCATAAAACGCTATATCGCCGCTCACGATTATAGGCTGTTAGGCTCAAAGATACTGGGCAATATAGTGGTATTTATCGTTGATCCGGTCAACGAAGTTATCGGACTATTTGCCGGCAATGAGGCGCGGCATATCCATGACCGCAAGATTGATGTGGCGTTGTCGCCGATGCTTACCAATAGGACGCAAGGTTTCTCCTTATGCGCTACTTTCTAGCCATCTGACCGGTATATAGATGATTAATAAACTAAAGGTATAAACAGATATGCAAAGACGCTGTCAAGAAATATTAAAACGTTCGTTGCCAAGAATTTTGATCTTGACATTGGCGCTGCTGTTCATTCTCCCTGCCGATGCCCAGATAAGGGAGGACCATGGAGGCACTATCGACACCGACAGCCTCAAGAGAGCTTATCGCAAGGCTCCATGGTTTGGCCTTTACAAAGACAATTATTTCGTGTTTGGACCCTCACTGGGCCCGAAGGCGACTAAAACAAATACCAACGTAAAATTTCAAATCTCAATTGCCCAACGACTTACCAACTCGGT
>CAZLJS010000299.1:0-2032 GCA_964559895.1 uncultured Sangeribacter sp. | reverse complement strand
TGCTTATACGCAAAGGGTGATGAGCTCATATAGCCAGTGGGCGATGATGGCTGCTGCCAGACCACCGATGGTGTGTGCGATGATGGCTTTGGGTGTCAACTCACGATAGCCAATGGAGTCGAGCATCGCGGTGTGTGTGCTGAGGTAACCGCTCCAGCACATACCAATTGCGGTGAATACGGCGATGGCATTGCCGTCGGCCCATCCTGCTGCTACATACTCTTTCACCAAGCTCAAGGAGGCACCTACGGCACCAAGGGCGGTGATGGGCACTGCTACCAAGTGGGGGTCGTTGAAGCCAAAGAGCCAGCGGAAGAGGAAGTCAACCTTCTCGGCGAGCCAGGGAAGGAGTCCTACGCCTTGGTATGCGGCACCGGTGTAAGCGCCTGTCTCAGGGTCGGCACCATTGGTGAGGAGCACTACCAGGGTGGTGATGATAAGCACACCTGGGATGATGGCGAGGCCTACATCTACACCGGTGCGACCACCGTCGAGCAGGGAGTTGAGCGTGCGGATGAAGGTCGATTTGTGTTCTTTTTCATCTTCCTTTTCCTCCTCCAGGTCATGTTCATCTAAATTAGAGGCGTTCTCTACGGCATAGTTGGGATATGCTTTGAGCACGAAGCGTTGCATCAAGCGTGTGGAGACGATACATCCGCAGAAGGCGCCGAAGAGTCCGATAAACGGCTCATAGGTGAAGCCTTGGCCGAGCATGAACACTATCACGATAAGTCCCATACCGAAGGCGGTGCCGAAGTTGGTCAGTGAGATGTATTGGTATTTCTTGAAATAAGAGCTGAAGCGTTTATCCTGCGCCAAGGAGATGATGGCGGGGTTGTCGGAGAGGAATGTCATCACGGCGCCAAGGGAAGCCACGCCGGGGAGACCAAACAGCGGTTTCATGAGCGGACGGAGCAGCTTCTCCAACAGTTTTACCACGCCGAATTCGACGAACAGCCTACCGATAGCACCGGTGACAACGCAGATGCCCATGAGGTAAAAGACGGTGTCGAGGAGTAAGCGATAAGCGGTGTTCATCAGTGTGTTGAGCATATTGGGCACGCCCATTTGCGCACCTATATACCAGAAGATGGCGAGCACGATGACGATACATGGCACTCCTGTCGGGATGAATCGCCAGATTGATTTTTTAGATTTCTTAGTTGTTTCTTTCATAATTAGATGGTTAGTCTAGGGTATTATATTTAAGGTATTAATGTTTTGCTCTGAGCACGTCCATGGACCAGGTGAGGCCCACTTCCACGAATGACTGTTTGTTTTGTAGCGTACCTGCCTCGTTGCCGTTCTTGCCCCATGAATAGAAATAGGCGGCATGGAAGCGGATATCCTGGTTTTTGATATGGAAGGGGTGGTATTCCACACCTGCGCCTACCATGGTGATTTCGGTGCCGGGCATGACGGTGAAGTCTGCGCCGGAGTTGGTGTGGTTGACGTCGTAAGTGGCTTTGGCAAAGACTTTTACCGGTTGGGATACTTTCACTCCGAGGTCAGCCATCACAGAGGCGTCGCGGAAGAGGAATGTCTGGTGCGATGAGGCGCGGTTCATGAGGTCCAGTTCCAAGGAGGCGGGACCGTAGTTAAACATATGTCCCAGAGCGATATAGTTGATATATTTGCCGGGCATATATTCGATAAGGTTGACGGAGTAAAGGGTGCTGACGTGCTTGTGCGAGCCCATCCACATCAAGTTGTAGGAATAGGTGTTGCTGTTGCCGATCTCTTTGTGGAAGGGGTTGGTGCAGACCTGCAGCATTAGTTTGTCGCGTTTTCCGGTGAAGGAGTATGTGCCGCTAATGCCAAACTGGTAGCAGGGGATATTGTTCCAGAACTCCGAGCCGCGATAGATGTTGATAGGAGCGCGGTCATATTCATAACCACCGATAGCCACTACCTGTTTACCGCCGTTGAGGTCCCAATGTTCGTTGGGGGCGTAGTTGAGGTTGATCCAGTCTGTGGCGTCGAAGAAGGAGCCGTCGTAGGAGCTCTTGTTGAAACGTTGGCGCCAGGAGTA
>CAZLJS010000298.1:0-2035 GCA_964559895.1 uncultured Sangeribacter sp. | reverse complement strand
ACTGTAAATCTGCTGGTTTATACCTTCGGTGGTTCGAATCCATCTTCGCCCACAATCTAAGAGAGCCAAGGCGCAAACCTTGGCTCCTTATGTTATTAAGACCGACGCAATACGATATTTCCGAGTTATGATAGAGATTCAAGCCCTAAGAGATTTTGTGAGCGCGCAGCTCGAAGAGACCCCCTGTTTCATAGTGGAGGTGTCTATTTCCACCGCTAATTTCATTAACATCGAGATAGATAGCTTCGAGCCTATCGACGTGGATTTCTGCGCATCGCTGTCGCGCAGCATCGCTGATGAGTTTGGCGACGCGCTCGATGAATACGACATGGAGGTCGGCTCTGCCGGTCTTACTTCCCCCTTTAAGGTGAAAGCTCAATATGAGAAGAACCTTGGTAACCCCGTAGAGGTTCTTACTAAGGATGGCAAGAAGCTCAAAGGTGACCTTATCGCCATCGACGACGACACTTTCACCATCGAGAGCGAGGAAAAAGTGAAAAAAGAGGGCGCCAAGAAACCCGTCGTGGAGATGGTGCCTCACATTATAAATTTCGATAACGTTAAATATACTAAATATTTACTTCAATTCTAACACCCCATGGCAAAGAAGAATGAGGCTATAGACATGGCCGGACGGTTCGCTGAATTTAAGGAACTGAAAAATATAGACAAGGCCACCATGATCAACGTGCTTGAGGAGTCGTTTCGCAACGTGCTCGCCAAGATGTTTGGTACTGATGAGAACTTTGATGTGATCATGAACCCCGACAGAGGTGATTGTGAGATATACCAAAACCTTCAGGTAGTGCCCGATGGGTCTGTGGATAACAAATACACCCAGATCGGATTTTCTGAGGCTAAGGAGATAGACCCCGAGTGCGAGCTCGGTGAGGAGGTGACCAAGAAGATCGTATTTGCCGACTTCGGCCGCCGCGCTATCCTTAACCTGCGCCAGACACTCCAATCCAAGATCTTGGATCTTCAAAACGAAGCTGTCTATTCTAAATTCAAAGAGATAGAGGGTGAGGTAGTGGTAGCCGAGGTGCGCCAGATCTGGAAACGCGAGATCCTCCTTTTGGACGAAGACCAGAATGAGCTCATCATGCCCAAAGAGGAGCAGATCCCCGGCGACTTCTTCCACAAAGGCGACATGGTGAGAGCCATCGTCAAGAAGGTGGATAACCCCAACAATAATCCTAAAGTGATTGTGTCACGTACCGACGAGCGTTTCCTACGCCGTCTGTTTGAGCACGAGGTGCCCGAGGTACACGATGGCTTGATTACTATCAAACGTGTGGCCCGCATCCCCGGAGAGCGTGCCAAGATCGCAGTGGAGTCATACGACGACCGTATCGACCCCGTAGGCGCTTGCGTTGGTGTGCGCGGTAGCCGCATCCATGGCATCGTGCGTGAATTGCGCAACGAGAACATCGACGTGATCAACTACACCGCCAACACTCAACTATTTATACAACGCGCATTGAGCCCCGCCAAAGTCACCTCTATCCGCATCAACGAGGAGGAGATGAAGGCTGAGGTGTTCCTACACCCCGACGAGGTATCGCTCGCTATCGGTAAGGCAGGTATGAACATCCGTTTGGCGTCAATGCTTACCGGATATACCATCGACGTTTATCGCGACATCGAAGGCGAGGAGGATATCTACCTCGACGAGTTCAGCGATGAGATCGAGCCTTGGGTGATAGAGGCCCTCAAAAACGTAGGTCTGGGCACCGCCAAATCCGTGCTTAACGCTCCCGCAGAGCTCCTGGCACAGGTGGACCTCGAAGAGGATACTATCAATCAAGTGAAAGACGTGCTGATGGCCGAGTTTGAGGACTAGTCCCCCGGCTCCCACAGTAGCTTTTATATCGTTCAACAAATAAAAAAGAAATTACACTCAACAGTTATATATGCCGAAACTCAGCAAAATAGCAAAAACAACAAATATGGGATTATCTACCCTGGTAGATATCTTGGCAAAACAGGGCATCGAGGTTGAAAACAACCCCAACACACGCATCGACGAACATGG
>CAZLJS010000297.1:0-2057 GCA_964559895.1 uncultured Sangeribacter sp. | reverse complement strand
GCATCGCCTCACGCCCCGCGCTCCTCTCCCTGTTGCCGCAGAACACTATCATCACGCCCCACATAGGGGAGTTTGACCGCCTCTTCGGCGACCAGTCGTCCTCAGAGAACCGCCTGCGCAAGGCTATCGAGATGGCGAAGTACTACAATATTATCATCGTGCTTAAAGGTCACTATACCACAGTGATACGCCCCACCGGAAAGGTCTATATCAACTCTACCGGCAACCCGGGTATGGCGACAGCAGGAGCGGGCGACGTCCTCACCGGTGCCATCGCCGCCTTCGTGGCGCAGGGCTATCGTCCCGAAATCGCCGCTACGATGGCTGTCTATTTCCACGGATTGGCAGGCGACCTCGCCGCAGAGCAGGTGGGTATGCATGGCTTAATGGCGTCCGATATAGCTGATTACCTGGGCAGAGCCATCCAGCAGGTGCTCAACAATAAATAGTCTCTCATGCCTAAAATAATAGAATTATGTTGCGTAAATTACTGATTCTTACTACGATACTAATGGTTGCTGTGTGCGGTCGCTCACAGCAGACCAAGCTCCTCACCCCCGACAAATTCAGCGACTACGGGCTGGTATATACCTTGCCTGAAACCGCGCTGGAGATAGAGGTGGAGGCGCGCCATACCATACAGCGTGCCGGAGCATATTACCCCTATGCCAAGAAGCAGATCGGCACCGACAATGTCATCAAAGCCAACGATGATAAGTGGGAGGTGACAGGCGTCAAGGTGCGCAGCTACGGCATCGCCAACGACTCCGCCCAATATAAGATGCAGCTGAAAGCCGGCGTCCCCACCACGCTTTGTGTGGCGGAGGATGGTATGTTGCTGAGCATCAATACCAAGGTTGACGCACCCGAGGAGTGGGCGCCATTGGTCAACCCCGCCCCCGTGGAGATACCCACCGGCAACGAATATCTGCAATACGTTGGGGAGGACTTCCTCGCCAGCCAGAGCTCCGCCACACGTGCCCAGATGCTCGCTGAGTCGCTTATGGAGGTGCGTGAGGCCCGTTTGAGCCTTACCCGCGGCACCGCCGAGACGATGCCTACCGATGGTAAGCAGCTGGAGCTGATGCTCAACTCGCTCAAAGACCAGGAGGACTGCATGGTGCAAGCCTTCTGCGGCACCACCCTCACCGAGACGCGTTCCGCGCGTTTCACCTTCCTTCCCGACAAGGATGGTCGCTATGTGCTGGCGCGCCTGAGTGATTTCTCCGGTTTCGTGGATGCCGAAGACCTCTCCGGCTCACCTATTATAATTAAGGTGGAGACACAGCGCCACGGTGAGATACCCCTCGACGAGAAGGGCAACCCGCGTCAACAGCCCAAAGAGGGTGTGGCTTACTGCATCCCCGGCTCCGCCCTGGTTACTATCTCATGGGATGGCAAGACGTTCTATAGCAAGGAGTTGGATATGGCGCAGAGCGGCACCGTCTTCTCTCTGGACCCCACTATCTTTACCTCCAAGAAGTCGCCATCGTTTGCCATCTTCGACCCCGCCACAGGCGCTGTTAAGGAGCTTGGCGCTGTCAATCAATAACTTATGTTACCACCGTTAACTCTCCGTCAATATAACCTGATGCTGCGCAATGTCGTGGCGTCGCAACGTGAATTGCAGTCACGCTGGGTGACCGCCGAACTTAGTGACCTCTCCATACGCGGCCATTGCTATATGGAGCTTATCGAGAAGGATGAGCGCGGTGCCACCGTGGCTAAAATGCGTGCCAATATCTGGAGCAACCGCCTATATTATATCCAAGAGAAGTTTCGTCAAGCCACGGGCCGTGAGCTACAGAGCGGCATGAAGGTGATGCTCTGCGGCACCGCCAATTTTCATGAGCAGTATGGTATCTCCTTTAATATCACCGATATAGATCCTAGCTACACCCTTGGCGACCTGGAACGCCTTCGCCGTGAGATACTTTCCGCGCTAGCTCGTGAAGGGGTGCTCAATAATAATAAGGCGACGGAGATGCCTTTGGCACCGCAACGCATAGCTATCATCTCAGCGGAGGGTGCTGCCGGTTATGGCGACTTTATGAACC
>CAZLJS010000296.1:0-2070 GCA_964559895.1 uncultured Sangeribacter sp. | reverse complement strand
TAAACATACGCGTACCGTCATCCTTTAGAGAATTAGAGGTTAGCTTGCGTCCGCACTTCAGCACAATACTCCAACGAGGCAAAGTTGAAGCTACTGCTATTGTAGAGAATATAGGCACCGACGCCTCCGTGAGCATCAATATCCCAATCATGGAGTCCTACAAACGCCAATTGGAAGAGATGGCAGCCACTTTAGGCATTGGAGAGCCGGCAGACTGGTACGCCACCCTACTCCGTTTACCCGACGCTATCAAATCAGACGCGGGCAAGGAGAATGAGGAGGATATCGAAGCACTGCAACGCGGCGCTATGGAAGCTCTGCAAGAGCTCAACGAGTTCCGCCGCAAAGAGGGCGCCAAATTGGAGGTATTCTTCAGAGAGAAGATCGCCAACATCGCGGCCTTGCTAAAAGAGGTGGATCCATTTGAGAAGGAGCGCATAGTACGTGTCCGTCAGCGCCTGGAGGATCAACTGTCGCGTCTCAGCATCCCTGAGTTTGACCACGACAGATTTGAGCAGGAACTGATCTTCTACATCGAGAAATTAGATATCACAGAGGAGAAAACCCGTCTGGCAGCCCACCTCGACTATTTCATGCAGACATTATCGTTGCCGGAAGCCGGTCAGGGCAAGAAACTGGGCTTTATCGCTCAAGAGATGGGCAGAGAAATCAATACCCTCGGTTCCAAATCCAATCATGCCGGAATGCAACAAATCGTTGTCAAGATGAAGGATGAACTGGAACAAATCAAAGAGCAGGTCCTCAACGTGCTTTAATACCACAAAAACTTATATATCAATATTGCAAAATCAGAAATGAAAGGAAAAATCATCATACTTTCAGCGCCTTCGGGCACAGGAAAGTCAACCATAATACACGAGCTGATTAAAGATGCGTCATTGAAACTGGGGTTCTCTATCTCCGCCACCAGTCGCGCGCCGCGCGGACAGGAACAGGACGGTGTGGATTACTATTTCTACAGCGCTGAGGAGTTCAAACAGAAGGTGGAGGAGCATAAGTTTGTAGAATGGGAAGAGGTCTATCCGGGCTGTTTCTACGGTACACTACGCTCAGAAATACAACGCATCACTGAGAATGGCAACAACCTCATCATGGATGTGGATGTGAAAGGCGCCATCTCCATCAAAGAGATATACGGCGACGAAGCACTCTCTATCTGCTTGTTGCCACCCGATATAGCCACCCTCTACAAGCGTCTCAAAGACAGAGGCACAGACAACGACGACGTGATAGCACGCCGCATCGCCAAAGCGGAATATGAGATGACATTCGCTCCCCGATTCGACCAGATCGTGGTCAACGACAACCTGGATAAAGCTGTTGAGACGGTCAGAAACCACGTCATTGAGTTTATCAATAAATAAGACTATATATCGGCAGATGGACACTCCATGCTACATATTATATTGCGGCAGCTTTGACCCCATACATATAGGACACGTCAAACTGGCGCAATATGTAGCAGATCTGCCAGGTATCGCCGGAGTGTGGATAATGCCATCGCGGAAAAACCCGTTAAAGGCTAACGCCACCGTTGCCACTGATGAGCAACGCCTTGAAATGGCAGCATTAGCCGCAGAAGGCATTGACAATGTATCTATCTCCGACGAGGAGATGGGGCTACCTATGCCATCATATACCATCACCACGCTGAGTCTCCTCTCCAACAAATACCCCGAATATAGATTTAAGCTACTGATAGGGGCCGACAACTGGAGTAGTTTCACCAAATGGAGAGAATGGGAACGCATCATTAAGGAATATGGCATACTGATATATCCCCGACCCGGATATGACATCGACATAGACAGTTTACCGGAGAATGTAGCATTCCTTCATGAGGCACCTGTGACTGACGTCTCCTCCACGGAGATACGCGCCATCATTCACACCCGTGGAGATGTATCAAATAAATTACCAGCCAAAGTAGCGGAGTATATAAAGCGTAACAGATTGTATATCGCAACGTAACAACAGGCCCCATGCTACGCCTAAAAATGGTAATATGAAAGCGAAATAAAATATATTTCAAAAAAATTGCAGCAATAT
>CAZLJS010000295.1:0-2076 GCA_964559895.1 uncultured Sangeribacter sp. | reverse complement strand
TCCCATTGAAGGAGCCAACATCGATATTCCTGTCGGTGTTAGCTATAATTTTGTTCGTTCCGTTGGTCTTCAACAGGCTCAAAATTCCCTACATCATAGGTCTCATCGCGGCCGGCATGATAGTCGGTCCCTATGGATTTCACATATTGGCACGCGATGCCGGTTTCCAGATGTTTGGCGAAGTGGGGTTGCTATACCTCATGTTTCTCGCCGGTGTGGAGATAGACATGTATCACCTGCGGCGTAACTACAAAAAGGGGGTACTCTTTGGCCTGCTGACCTTTATCATCCCCATGGCAGCGGGCATCTTCGGGTGTCGTTATCTGATGGACACGCCGTGGCTCTCTGCAGTGCTGATAGCCACAATGTTCGCCTCCCATACACTGCTCACATATCCGGTAATCACCCGTTTCGGACTGGCCAACTCACGCGGCGCCGTGATAGCTGTCTGCGGCACCATCATCGCTGTGCTGCTGGCACTTATCGTCCTCGCCGAAGTGGTGCAGATACAGATTCACGACGGCTTCGACCTGGGACAGTGTAGCTGGCTGATGCTCAAGCTGATAGTATATGTAGCGATATTCGGATTCTTTGCCCCATGGCTCACCCGCATCTTCTTCCGCAAATTCAACGACGGCGTCACACAGTTTGTCTATGTGCTGGCCATGGTGTTCCTATTCTCCATGGTGGCGCAGATGGTAGGCGTGGCGAGCATCCTCGGCGCCTTCTACGCCGGATTGGTGATGAATAAGTTCATCCCCGCGAGGTCGGTGCTTAAGAGCCGCATAGAGTTTGTAGGCAACGCCATCTTCATCCCCTACTTCCTGGTAGGCGTGGGTATGCTCATCAACGTGCGCCTCATCATCGAAGGATGGGACGTGGCATGGGCTGCCGGCATCATGACCATTCTCGCCCTGGGGAGCAAATGGCTGGCAGCGTTCCTCTCGCAGAAAATCCTCGGACTACGCGCCGACCAACGCACCATACTCTTCGGACTATCGGCAGGAAAAGCCGCCGCCACCATAGCCGCAACGATGATAGGCTACGAGTATGGATTGCTGTCGGAGAATATTCTCAACGGGGCTGTGCTGATGATCCTCTTCTGCTGCATCGTAGCATCCTTCGCCACCCAGCGCGGCGCCATCAAGCTGCGTATGCGCCTCACTCAAGAGGAGCTCCACTCAGACCATGACCTGAAGATGCGTCCCGGACGACAAATGGTAGCCGTCGCCAACCCCGTCACCGCCGAAGGACTGATGAAACTGTCGGCCCTGATGCGCGCAGATAGACACGAGCCAAAGACAGTGTTGCTATACGTGCGCAACTCCGAAGACTCCATGCGAGAAGCAATGGGTAAGAACGCCATCAAACTAGCCTCCGACGTCGCCACAGAGATGGACATCAAGGTATCGGAAGTGATGCGCTTCGACATGAACATCGTGGCTGGAATGGTCAACGTAATGAAGGAGATGGACTGCATGGAGGTGGTGCTCGGCTTGCACCGTCCCACCAACGCCATCGACTCCTTCCTCGGGTTCATGGAGGAACGACTGGTGCAATCCACCAACAATATGGTCACCATGAGCCGCTGCTTCGTGCCCGTCAACACCCTCAAACGAATGTTCCTCTACGTGCCCCCCAAAGCGGAGTATGAGACCGGCTTCCTGCGCTGGGTATTGCGCGTGGGCAACCTAGCGCGCCAACTAGGCTCTGAGGTAGAGGTGATGGCAAGCAAATCCACCGCGGCGTTCGTCAAAGAGGCTTGGGAGGAGAATAACTTCGCCTTTGACTATGAATTTCTCGACATGGAGAGTTGGGACGACTTCATCGTACTATCTAGCCGCATCAGCGAGGATGACCTCTTCGTGGTAGTGTCGGCACGCAAACGATCCATCTCCTACGGCACCGAATTGGAGTCGATGCCATCATATCTCAACAAATATTTCCGCCGCCACAACCTGATACTCCTCTACCCCGAACAGTTTGGCAACAGCACCGTGCAACCCGCCCCATTGGACGCACTGGCACATACGCTGTAAAAAAAAATCACAAACCTGCTGAAATCTCGCAAGTTTT
>CAZLJS010000294.1:0-2112 GCA_964559895.1 uncultured Sangeribacter sp. | reverse complement strand
ATCATCGTTGACACCTACGGAGGCCGCGGCGCCCATGGTGGTGGCGCATTCTCAGGCAAGGACCCCTCCAAGGTGGACCGCAGCGCCGCCTATGCCGCACGCCATATCGCCAAGAACCTGGTAGCAGCAGGCGTGGCAGGAGAGGTGCTCGTGCAGGTGGCATACGCTATCGGCAAGAAGGACCCTGTCAACATCTTCGTCGATACCCACGGTAGCGCCAAGGTCAACCGCACCGACGCCGAGATAGCCGCAGTGGTGGAGAAGCTCTTCCCGATGACGCCCTACGCCATCGAGACCCGTTTCCAGCTACGCAACCCCATCTACCGCGAGACCGCCGCGTATGGCCACGTAGGACGCACACCACGCACTGTGGTCAAGACCTTTACCGACCCCAACGGCCATAGCTTCACCCGCACAGTAGAGCTATTCCCCTGGGAGAAACTTGACAAAGTGGAAGCCATCAAAGCCGAATTTGGCATCAAATAGACCATCTTTTTCGCTTAAATCATCCATTGCGGGGGCCTTAAGTTAAAAAAAGAATAAAAATCGTTGCCTCGGTGTGTGAGTTTTATTATCTTTGCACACTCAATTACCCTTTAGGCAATTATGAGGCGATAATTAAATAACTTTAATTAAAAACTTAAAATTCCAGCTTCTAAAGAGATTTAAAGCGAATTTAACAAAAACATCATAGAAAAAGAATGGCAACTTTAGAGAAAATCAGACGCCGGTCGGTGTTACTGCTGATCATCATCGCAGTAGCCCTCCTCGCTTTTATAGTGGGTGACGCGCTGACCAACAGCCGTAATATCTTCGGCAACCGCACCACGGTGGCTGAAGTTGGCGGAACTAAAATCGATTACATGGATTATCAGAACAAACGTTCGGAGCTCAACGACCGCCTCGAGCAACAACGCAAGTATAATCCAAACATGCAGAACTATGATTCTCAGATGTTGGCGCAAGCGGCTCTCCAAGAGCTCGTGGGCGAGACACTCCTCAACCAAGCTGTTGACAAACTAGGCATCGTTGTCACCGGCGACCAGCTTCGCTTCTACATGCTCGAGAATCCCATCAACCAAAACCTCGGCACACTTATCCAGCAATTGAACGCCAGCAACATCGCCGTTCAAACACCTGAACAAGCATACAAAGCCATCTTCCAACCCCAGACCGTAGGTAAGACCGACGCCGACATGGCAGGCTTCAAAAACTACTGGTTGCAGTTGGAGAACGAGACCAAAACCCTCGTAGCGCAACAGAGCTACGTACGCCTCCTCCAAGGCACCTTCGTAGCCAACGACTTGGATAAGAAACTCATCCAAGAGGGCTATGCCACCGTATCAGACATCACCTACGCCATGGTGCCCTACGGACAGCTCGATGAGAAGAAATATCCCGTCAGCGACGCCGACATCAAGGCCGCTTACGACCGCGACAAAAACCGCTACCGCGTAGATGAGCCCACCAAAACCATCAGCTTCATCAACGTAGCAGTCGCTCCCTCACAGAAAGACCTCGAGGCTTCTCAGAAACTCGCCCTCAAGACTGTGGCTGAATTGGCAGGCAACGGCACTCTCTCCAAAGAGACTAAGAAAGCCGGCGTCACCATCGCACGCCAACAGCTCCGCGGCGTAGATATCAAAGAGCAAAACATCAAAGACTTCGTCGCTACCGCAACCGCCGACACCGTGCGCATCATCAGCAACGACATCAAAGGCTTCACCGCCGTTAAGATGGGCAGCCGCACCGCTGAGCGCGACTCTATCAAGCTCAACATCGTAGCAGTAGCCGGCAAGACACTTCCCGCAAAAGTCCTCGCACAACTCAACGGCGGCTTGGCAATCGACTCCGTAGCCAAGAAATTCTCTGCCGACAGCGTCAACGTCACCAAAGAGCAATGGTTCCCATTGTTTACCGCACAAGGCCGCACCGACTTCCCGCAGAACTACCTCGACAGCTTGGCAGTAGCAGGTGGCCGTTACATCGCTCTTGACGCTACCGACGAGGGCACCGTATATGCTAAAATCGTAGAAGAGAAAGCACCCGTCACCATCTATGAATATGACTTGGTGACCTACAACTTGCAACCCAGCAACACTACCATGCAGG
>CAZLJS010000293.1:0-2127 GCA_964559895.1 uncultured Sangeribacter sp. | reverse complement strand
ACACCTAATTAAGGTGTATATTTCATGGATTTTTTGTATCTTTGTATGATTTTATGGTAGCACTTGCAGGGGTGTGTAAATCTATGAATTTCACACTGTGTTAGAAGATTGCAAGGGACATATAATATTTAGTTTAGAATATGGAAAATCAAGAAAATAAAAATTATGGCGCTGATAACATACAAGTCCTGGAAGGCTTGGAAGCAGTGCGTAAGCGCCCTGCTATGTATATCGGCGACATCTCGGCTCGCGGTCTTCACCATCTAGTATATGAGGTGGTGGATAACTCCATAGACGAGGCTCTTGCCGGCTATGCCAACAAGATTGACGTCACTATCCTTGAGGATAACTCCATCAAGGTGGTGGATAACGGCCGCGGTATCCCGGTGGATATGCATGAGAAGATGCACAAACCGGCGCTGGAAGTGGTGCTCACAGTGCTCCATGCCGGCGGTAAATTTGATAAAGGTTCTTATAAGGTGTCGGGCGGTCTCCACGGCGTGGGCGTGAGCTGCGTCAACGCGCTCTCTGACTATCTGCGCGCCGAGATCTGCCGCAACGGCAAGGTCTATATGCAGGAATATGCCTATGGTAAGCCTACCTCCGAGCTCAAAATCATCGGCGATAGCGACCATACAGGTACTACCATCCTCTTCCACCCCGACGCGTCTATCTTCACTGAGACAGTATATGACTACGACACCCTCGCCAACCGTCTCCGTGACCTCGCTTTCCTTAACGCCGGCATCACTCTGTCGCTTACCGACCTGCGTCACCTCAACGAGAAGGGTGAGCCTAAGAGCGTGACATTCCATAGCGCCAAAGGTCTGGAGGAGTTCGTGAGATACATCGACCATGGTAAAACGACCCTTATCGGCGATGTGATCCATCTCAACACAGAGCGCAACGGCGTTCCCGTGGAGGTGGCGTTGACCTACAACACCGACTTCAACGAGAACATCTACACCTATGTAAATAACATCAACACCATAGAGGGTGGTACACACCTCACCGGTTTCCGCCGCGGTCTTACCACCACTTTGAAGAAATATGCCGAGGACAACAACCTCCTGGATAAGCTCAATAAGATGAAAATCGAGCTCTCCAAAGAGGACTTCCGCGACGGCCTCACCGCAGTAGTGTCAGTGAAGGTTGCCGAGCCACAGTTTGAGGGCCAGACCAAAACCAAGTTGGGTAACAACGAGGTAGCCGGTGTGGTACAGTCATCCGTGAGCGAAGCGCTGAGATACTACCTCGAGGAGCACCCCAAAGAGGCACGCGCCATCGTGGATAAAGTAGTTCTCGCAGCACAGGCACGTAGCGCCGCCTACAACGCTCGCATGAGAGTGCAGCGCAAGAGCCCCTTGGCAGGTGCCGGACTCCCCGGTAAGCTCGCCGACTGCGTGAGCCGCGACGCCGCAGAGTGTGAATTGTTCCTCGTCGAGGGAGACTCCGCAGGCGGTTCAGCTAAGCAGGGCCGTAACCCACATTATCAGGCGATCCTTCCCCTTCGCGGTAAGATCCTGAACGTGGAGAAAGCTATGGACCATAAGGTCTTTGAGTCGGAGGAGATCGTCAATATGTTTAAAGCTCTTGGTGTCACCATCGGCACAGAGGAGGACTCCAAAGCCGTCAATATGGACAAGCTTCGTTACCACAAGATCATCATCATGACCGATGCCGACGTCGATGGTGCGCACATCGCCACCCTGTTGATGACCTTCTTCTTCCGTCGTATCCGCCCCATCATCGAGCAGGGGTACCTCTATATCGCCACACCACCTTTATATAAATGTAGCGTGAAAGGTAAGACCTCCAAGGAGCATGAGTATGCGTGGGATGACCAGCAGGTGCAACGCTATGTGGATACCAAATGTGGCGGAGACCAGAACAAGCTCGTGCTTCAACGCTACAAAGGTCTTGGTGAGATGATGCCCGATCAGTTGTGGGAGACCACCATGGATCCGGAGAATCGCATGTTGAAGAAAGTGACCATCGTGAATGCAGCGGAGGCAGATCATACCTTCTCAGTGCTCATGGGAGAGTCTGTAGGCCCTCGTCGTGAGTTTATTGAGGAATACGCCACCTACGCAAATATCGACGCTTAGAACGCATAATAGAGAGGAA
>CAZLJS010000292.1:0-2130 GCA_964559895.1 uncultured Sangeribacter sp. | reverse complement strand
TAGCCTCTACGCCTTCGAGCACGTCGAATGCCAACGGCGGGGGAACCAAGCGGCCTGTTTTCTCGTCGCGAGTGCACTGCTCGGGTGTGAATTTGTAAGCACCGTGAGATGTACCGATAGAGATAGCGAGGCTGTCAACGCCTGTGCGACCTACGAACTCGATAACCTCCTCAGGGTTGGTGTATGTGTGGTGATCAGAGCTTACCTCATCCTCTACACCTGCAAGTACGCCGAGCTCACCCTCTACTGTTACGTCGAATTGGTGTGCGTATTCGCATACTTTCTTAGTGAGAGCTGCGTTCTCGTCGAAAGAGAGGTGGCTGCCGTCGATCATTACTGATGAGAAACCGTTGTCGATGCAGTCTTTGCAAGTCTCGAAAGTGTCACCGTGGTCGAGGTGAAGCACGATTTGGGGCTTCTCCCAACCCAATGATTTAGCATACTCTACTGCACCTTGTGCCATGTAGCGGAGCAAAATGGGGTTGGCGTATTGACGTGCGCCTTTGGATACTTGAAGAATTACAGGTGATTTTGTGTCGGATGCGGCACGGATGATGGCTTGGAGTTGTTCCATGTTGTTGAAGTTGAACGCCGGAATAGCGTAACCACCCTTCACGGCTTTTGCAAACATCTCTTTAGTGTTTACCAAGCCAAGTTTCTTGTAATCTACCATAGCTGATACGTTATTTTTTTGTTGTTGTTTTACCTATAGATTTTAGGCCTTTATTCAAAAGACCATGCAAAGTTACTAATTTTAATCAAATATTAGCTAATAAGCTACTTAAAATTTGCATTTAACGCTTATTTAGGCATCACAGGTCTCAGGGGTATATATATTTAACACCGCGTCGTGCATAAAAGTTTCATTAAAAAATCTCGGTGGCTTTTATCCATTTTTTCGGTGGCTTTCGTTCTTTTTTTTATTTAGGTGTGATTTTGGTTTGCAAATATCCGTTAAAGTATGTATTTTTGCAGTTCAAACGAATTAGCCCTGTGTATGAAGATTTTTAACTCCCAAAGCATCAACGAGCTGGATAAAGCCACCTGTGCCGCCCAAAAGATTGATTCTCTTGATCTTATGGAGCGTGCCGCGTCGGCTGTTAGCAATGAGATTATTTCTCAGTTCTTTTCCAACCAAAGGATTGTCGTCATCGCCGGACCCGGCAATAATGGTGGCGACGCTCTCGCCGTGGCGCGAATGTTGGTAGAGCAAGGTTTTAGCCATGTGGAGGTATATCTCTTCAACGTGTCGCAATCCAAGCGCTTATCTCACGACTGCGACGAGGAGCTCAAGCGTCTGCGCGAAGTGGAGGGTGTCAACCTCAACGTTATCGAGCGCGAGTTTATCCCGCCGGTGTTGGGCCCCTCCGACGTGGTTCTCGACGGCTTGTTCGGCTCCGGTCTGCGCACACCGCTCCAGGGAGGCTTCGTCGCCGTGGCTCGCTATATCAACGAGAGCGGCGCTTACGTCATCTCCATTGACGTCCCCTCGGGCTTATTCGGCGAATGGAACGACAACACCATCACTCGCGATATGGTGCACGCCAACCTCACGCTCACCTTCCAGCAGCCCCGCCTATCCTTCTTCTTCGCGGAGAATGCCGACGTGGTAGGGGAGGTGAAAGTGCTCGACATAGACCTCGACAACGATGCCATCCTCGCCACCCCCACAGACTTCATCTACGTGGAGGAGAAGAACGTGCGCACCACGTTGCGTCGTCGCAAACCCTTCTCGTCGAAGCGCGACTACGGCTCGGTGCTGCTCTTCGCGGGTAGAACCGGCATGTTTGGCGCCGCTATCTTGGCGGCCCGTTCGGCGCTAAAGGGTGGTGCCGGTCTGGTGACCGTCCACACCGGAGGCTACGGTATGCTGCCCATACAGACCGCGGAGCCATGCGCCATGTTTGAGCCTGACCAGGAACACAGCTTCATCACCGATATGCGTCTCCATCACGACCATCAGGCAGTGGCGGTAGGACCGGGTATCGGCACTCATACACTCACTGTTGACGCGCTGGAGAGCCTGCTGAAGACCTGTAAGTCGCCGTTGGTGCTCGACGCTGACGCGCTCAATTGCATCGCCTCACGCCCCGCGCTCCTCTCCCTGTTGCCGCAGAACACTATCATCAC
>CAZLJS010000291.1:0-2145 GCA_964559895.1 uncultured Sangeribacter sp. | reverse complement strand
GCCGGAGCGTATGATAGGTGATGTCTCAGCCACTAAGATCCGCAATTCTTCATTCATTCTCATGCTTAATCCTCCTCATTTTCCAAACGCGTCACCAGCGGTACGAAGAGATTGTCCTCGATGCTGCAATGGCTCTCCAGCTCCTGCTCGCATCTATATATGTCGTATAGGGCGGCATTGAGCAGATTGACATCGGCATTGTCGGGGCAATACTTCAGGATAAGGCTCTTGAGCTCCTTGAGCTTAGAGGATACCTCATGATGATGGTCACTATAAGTGTTGACGGTAAATCCTTCACGTTTACGTCCTTCGGTGAGATCCTTCACGTATTCAAAGACGGTTTTCTCCTCTATCTGCATATGTGTCTTGACCTCAGCGACATAGTCGTCAAAGAAGCGCAGGATAAGAAACGACACATCATTGGTGGATAGATGGATGCCGTGTAGGAGCTTGTTGCGTATGGAGGGAAGGAAAAATTCCAGAAAATATATGTGGCTCTGTCGCAAGTAATGCAAGATGCTGATAGCCACTTGCCTCGATTCTGCCAACGGTAGATGCAGGAGTCCTTCCAATTCCACTTCAGAGTATCCCTCCACAACGTAATTCACTACGGCAAGGAAGGTGGGGGTATGCACGTCGCAACTTTCGCATACCTCTCTCACGGTCTTGTCGCCAAAACCGACCTTTATGCCGAAGCGACTCATCACTTGCAACAACGGATAGTTGTCAGCGATGAGTCGCGCCATAGGATGATTTGGTGTATAGGTCATACTTTGTTTCTTCCTATTTCTCTAAATCTAACTCTAAATATTACCTAAAATCTAACTCTAAAAACAAATGTAAGTAAGTAAACTACTTTTTTTACATTGCAAAGTTACAACCGTTTTTGCGCTAAGGAAATACCTTAATTTTGGTAATTTCTTTCTCTTTCATACCTAAAACAGGGTAATAGGTAGCTATTTTGAGGTAGATTAAGCGGTTTTTATACTAATCTTTTTTCTTTTTCACAGAGAAACCGAAGCTTCCGAGCAACTCCCCGAGGGTGAAATATTTGCCATGAGAATAGGCCACGAGGTGCGCGGCGGCGAGGTCAAAGGCACCGCTCTCAGGGTCTATGTATTGCTCATCGGCGCGCACATTGAGCACTTCGGCTATCATCATGTCGTGGCTACCGAGCTTCATTATCTCTTTCACGCGGCACTCTATGCAGAGCGGCGACTCCTTAATAGATGGGGACTTGACGGTGACACCCTCCATGGGTGTGAGGCCTGTCTCCTTCCATTTGTCGTAGTCTTTGCCGCTACGCACACCTGCCCAGTCAGTGGCACGGCACATCGCCTCGGTAGTGAGGTTGATGGTGAACTCCATGTTGCGACAGATGATGGGATATGAATGGCGCTCGGGACGCACGGAGATATAACACATGGCGGGGTTGGTGCAGATGGTACCGGTCCACGCCACAGTGAGCATATTCCATTCCTCACGGGTGGCGCCGCAGGTCACCAGCACTGCCGGCAACGGGTAGATCATAGTACCCGGCTTCCAATTGACTTTACCCATGGCTTATAGGTCGGCGGTGTTGATCTCATGCTCGCAGTAGTGGCAACGCAATACTGTGGTGTCTCCGTTCTTGATGGTAGTGAAGCGGGTAGGCATAGGCTCGTTGCGGGTGATGCATTTGGGGTTGCGGCACTCCACAAGGCCCACTATCTCGTCGGGGAGCACTACGGGCTCCTTCTTCACCACGTCGTATTCGCGGATGGTGTTGATGACAGCTGTGGGGGCGATGAGCGCGATACGGTTGACCACATCCTGGGCAAACTCCATATCGGCGACTTTGATGATACCCTTCTTGCCGAACTGTGAGCTGGGTAGATTGTTGGCGATAGTCACCGCGTCGGTGAGCTCGGGGAGATTGAGCATCTCCACTATTTTAAACACGGCCTTTGGCGGGATATGGTCGATAACGGTACCATTTCTCAAGGCTGCTACGGCTAATTCTTTTTTCATAATCAGGATGGTTTAGTGTGCTGGATCTATCTGCATGGCGCTGCATATCATGGCTTGACGTGCATAGAGGCCATTCTTAGCCTGCTGGAAATAGTATGCTTTGGGATTATCATCTACATCCTGATTAATCTCATT
>CAZLJS010000290.1:0-2152 GCA_964559895.1 uncultured Sangeribacter sp. | reverse complement strand
GCAGACGCGACGTCTGGTAGGTGTTGCCGTAGATAGATATCTTGGATATTTTCATGGAAAGAGAGTTAAACGTTGAGAATGGCTTGTAGGGCGGCGAAGCGCTCTATAGCGGTGGTGATGCTCATGTTGGGACGGTTGGTATAGCTGTCGGTGACCTCATATCCGTATCGTTGGAGATTGCGAATCGCCGCGGAGGGGTCGTCGGTGCGTAGTCGCAGCGTGATGAGCAAGGCGCCGTTGCCGTCGGGATGGGTGTACAGGTCGGATATGGCGACGTTGACATCCTCGGTGGCGCGGGCTATCTCCGAGGCGCTATAATTGGCGGTGGGGCAATGCATCTCCACCACGGAGCCATCGTCGTCGGAGGCGGTGAGCGTGGAGAGCCCCGACAGCAGTGATTGCGCGGTGAGCGTGCCTATGCGCTGACCATTCTCGGTGACAGCCAAACGCCCCTCTGAGGCGTTGGAAATCGTGGAGATAAGGTTCACAAGAGGCATGGCGGCATCCACCGTTTCCAACGAGGCGTTGTCGGCAGATGGCTCCAATAGATTTTTTATGTCGCTGACTCTCATTTTTCAGTATAAAATTTAGTTATTTAAAATTAAATTTCTAATTTTGCATCTTGAATCGGAAGGATATGTGTCATGCCCGAGACAAGTGTCAGAAACCTGACTCATGTATGCAAAGTTACAAATAATATGCCATATCTCTCCGGCTCAGGAGGTAAAAAACAAATAAATTCACAAAAAACGCATTAATGACCAATTTAAGTGTCAATATCAATAAAGTAGCGACGTTGCGCAATGCGCGCGGCGAGAATAATCCGGATGTACTGAAATTCGCACAAGACTGCGAGCGCATGGGCGCGCAAGGCATCACCGTGCATCCCCGTCCTGATGAGCGCCACATCAAGCGCGACGACGTCTATAAGCTGCGTCCGCTTATCACCACAGAATTCAACATCGAGGGGTATCCCTCGCAGCAGTTCATCGAGCTGGTGCGCAAGGTGAAGCCCGAGCAGGTCACCCTCGTTCCCGATGGCGAAGGGGTGCTCACCTCCTCTGAAGGATGGGACGTAATCTCCAACAAGGAGTTCCTCGCCGGCATCGTAGAGGTGCTCAAGCACGACGGCATCCGCACCTCCATCTTCGTCACCACCGACGCGGAGCAGATACGCGCCGCGGCAGCTGTGGGCGCCGACAGAATAGAGCTATACACCAAGCCCTATGCCGACAACTACGAGAAAGACCGCGACGCTGCCGTGGCTCCCTTCGTGGAGGCTGCCGAGGTGGCACATAGCGTAGGCCTGGGAGTCAACGCCGGCCATGACCTCAACCTCCAGAACCTGCGATTCTTCGCCCAGTCGGTGAAGCATCTCGACGAGGTCTCCATTGGCCACGCGCTCATCTCCGACGCCCTCTACCTAGGCATCGCCGAGACCATCAAAGAGTATAGAGCACAATTAGCAATCTAAATAGCAATCAAAAAAACAAACATCAAAACGAATAAGGATTAATGAACACAGCAGCAATTACTCCGGACCATCTCTCTCTTTGGGACCTCACCATGGATGGCGGTTACCTAATGATCCCATTGGCAATCCTCTTGCTAGTGAGTATATATGTGTTTGTGGAGCGGTACATCACCATCCGCAAGGCCTCCAAGACCGACGATACCTTCATGAAGCGTATCCGTGAATATGTCAAGGAGGGAGACGTGGATAGCGCCCGCAACCTTTGCAAAAAGACCAATACCCCCTATGCGCGCCTCATCCTCAAAGGCGTCGATCGCATAGGTCGCCCCGTGAATGATGTGCAGACAGCTATCGAGAATACCGGCAACCTCGAGGTGACAGCCCTCGGTAAAGGGTTCTCATGGCTCTCCACCACCGCCGCCGTGGCGCCGATGATAGGTTTCCTCGGCACCGTCACCGGTATGATTGAGGCATTCTTCGCCCTCGCTAAGAGTGGCACCGCCGCCAACATTACCGTGCTCTCAAGCGGCATCTACCAGGCCCTCGTCACAACAGTGGCAGGTCTCGTGGTCGGTATCCTCGCGCTCTTCGCATATAATTTCTTGGTATCCAGAGTGAACCGTATTATGAACGATATGGAGGGTAAAACCATGGAATTCATGGACCTCCTTAATGAAC
>CAZLJS010000289.1:0-2158 GCA_964559895.1 uncultured Sangeribacter sp. | reverse complement strand
AAAACTAATCAGGGCAATAAGTCCGATTGGTAAAAATTTTTTCATTTCTTAAATTGTGAGTTAATAAGGAATTCAGCCGCAATAGCGACAATGAAATCGGCAGAATGGGGCGTCGGTACGTAATTCCCATTTTACGCTATAAAGTTACGCATTTTATTTTAAATGCGCTTTGGCGTTATGAATTTTTTACATATCACTTCTGAATTGTGCTGTATAAATATGTAATTAATTTCTGGAAAATCAGTAACTTTGCAGCGAATTATGTGGTTAATATTAGCAACCCTGTCGGCAGCACTATTGGGTCTCTACGATGCGATGAAGAAGCATTCACTACGTGGCAACGCTGTCATGCCCGTATTATGTCTTAACACACTTTTCTGCTCGATGCTGTTCGTGCCGTCGCTATTGCTGTCGGCGACCGGCGTCTTAGATAGCGACAACGCCTTTTATATCCCGCAATGGTGCTGGAGTGAGCAGCGCTATATCATCATCAAGAGCTTTATCGTGCTCTCTTCGTGGGTGTTGGGTTACTATGCCATCAAGCATCTGCCGCTCACCATCGTTGGCCCTATCAACGCTACTCGTCCGGTGCTGGTCATTATCGGTGCGCTTATTATATATGGTGAGCATCTCAACCTATGGCAATGGGGCGGCGTGCTGCTCACTATCTTCTCCCTCTTTCTGATGAACGCTACGGGACGGAAGGAGGGTATCCGCTTCACGCATAATAAATGGATATGGTGCTTGGCAGGTGCCGCTATCATAGGCGCCTCCAGCGGATTGTATGACAAATTCCTGATGTCGCCCGTCGATGCCGGTGGTCTGGCGCTGCATAAGATGGCGGTGCAGGCATGGTCTAATATCTATCAATTGGTTATCATGTGCGCGCTGTTGGCGACGCTGTGGCTCCCCACGCGGCATAAGACCACACCCTTCAAATGGCGCTATTCAATCATCCTGATAAGCCTCTTCCTGACAGCTGCCGACCTGGCATATTTCTATGCCTTGACCTTTCCCGATGCTATGATATCCGTGGTGAGCATGATACGCCGTGGCAGCGTCATCGTCTCCTTCCTCTGCGGAGCACTCTTCTTCCGCGACAAGAACCTCAAGGCGAAAGCCTTCGACCTGCTGCTGGTGCTACTGGGTCTCGTGTTGCTATGGATAGGCACAGCATAGGATACTTTCCTTGGCTTCATAATGACGCTAATTGGCTCTAATTCTTGCATAAACGAAAACAAAATATTAAATTTGCTGCGTGAATTTACCTAAAAATACTATTTATGAAGCAGATGATGAAATGGCTATTGCCGCTATGTATGTTGGCCCCGCTGCCAATTAGCGCTCAAGATACTACAGAGACCGAGACAGAAGCACGCACGCTTAAATTATATGACAACTTCGTATTCTTTGACGGTTACCAATTAGCGCACTTCGAGAATGTGGAGCTCCCCGAGGATGACGATCCCGATGTGCTCCGCCACATGACCTATCTATGCGCCAAACGTCTCACCGACGAGGACCTGGCATGGTTCGGCTCCGACGTCACCCTAAATGTGGTGATCGGCGCCCTTTGCGACAACTACGACCGCATCGGTAACGTCAACATAGCATTGGTGCCCAAAGGCTCCGAGACTTACAACACCGACGATGTGCAACGCTTCGAGATAGCGCGCTTCATCACCCCCTTCATGAACAAGAATAAGACCCCCGATGAGGTGCCTTACACCTATAGACTCGACGCACTGAGCTATATCATGCACGACAGCCGCCTCCGCGAGGAGTATGACCTATGGCTGGAATTTGAGGTCTTCGGCGTGCCTTATGCCGCCAACTCGCAGATAGATGGCTGCAGCGGCAGAAACGACGTATTCAGAGGTACCCTATACTTCGAATCCAACTCCGAGCCTATGGAGGATATCTCCACCAACGTTTTGGTGCCTATCAATATGAAAAATCCGGTGTGGAAGGAGCGTAACCTTAATAACTACAACGCTACCGACGAGACCGGTGTCTGCGTAAGAACCTGGAACTTCACCGTTCCCGAGGAGCTCAGCGACGCCCGCATCACAGTGATTATATCCAACCATGGCGCCAACACCAATGGTGAGGAGTATAACCGCCGCGAACACTTCGTATATGTCGATGACGACCTCAA
>CAZLJS010000288.1:0-2163 GCA_964559895.1 uncultured Sangeribacter sp. | reverse complement strand
GCATGAATATGTTTGTCAACTTCACCGACCCCGCTGCCGACACCAACTACTACAAAGTGAAATGGGACGCCATCAAACCGGAAAGCTACGACGACGACGACGAGGATAGCGACACCGATGCCGAGCCATTTATCAACACAATCTTCTGGTTATCAGGGTTTGACAACGAGGTAGATCCGATATTCTCGGAGTTCATCGACGCCTTTGAGAACATCATGGGGAGCGATAGCTTCGGCTATACCCTATTCAGCGACCGCACCATCTCGGGCCAGCGCTACCCTCTCCATCTCAGCTTCTCCAACGTGCGCTACTCCCGCTCCTGCAACGAGGACTTCAACGACCCCGATATTTACGACGCCAAAATCGTGATAACGCTGCAAAGCATCTCCGAGAGCTTTTACAAATGGTATCTATACTGCTGGACCAAGGATGATAGCTTCATGGGATCGCTCAGCGACATCGGCCTCACCGACAACTATACCGCATACAGCAACGTCTCCACACATGCCGGAGTCGTCGCCGCAACCGCTTCCTACGACTATATCCTTGATATTAGCGACTTTATCCGCGATGGAATAATAAAATAACAGTGACATAATCAGTAATCAAACGGGCTAAAAGTCGATTTTTTATCCACTTTTAGCCCGTTTAATTTATTTTTGACTATCTTTGCAACAAAAATATTTGCGATGATAATAGGTAGGGAAAAAGAACTCGAACAACTGCGTAGAGCTTTCAATTCAGAAAAAGCTGAGTTAGTGGCGGTGTATGGCAGACGCCGCATCGGCAAGACGTATCTCATACACAATGCCTTCAGCAACTTTTTCTTCTCATACACAGGGGCTTATGACGTATCCGCCAAAGAGCAACTGAGCTATTTCCATGAAGCGTTGGTGAAGCATGGTTTCACCGCTGCCGAAACGCCTAGGAATTGGCATGAAGCGTTCAACCATCTCCGTGATTTTATAGAAAGCAGCAAAGCAAAACGGAAAGTAATATTTATCGACGAACTGCCATGGATGGATTCACCACGCAGTGGCTTCGTGTCGGCATTTGAGCACTTCTGGAACGGATGGGGCGCTTTGCGCAACGACATCCTGTTTATCATCTGCGGTAGCGCTTCCTCATGGATCATTGAGAAAATATTTAGAAACAAAGGGGGACTGCACAATAGAGTGACTTATCGCATCCATCTCAACCAATTCTCGCTACATGAGGTGGAATTGTTTACCTCGCATTACAAGATGGGGTATTCCCGCAACCAGATTATGGAGGGATATATGGTGATGGGTGGCGTGCCTTTCTATTGGTCTAAGATTCAGCCACCTAAAAGCATAACACAGAATATCAACGACTTATTCCTTAATCCCGATGGTGAGCTACGATATGAATTTAATGAACTTTACGCCTCCATCTTCAATCGTCCTGAGAAATATATATCAGTGATTGAGGCTCTCTCCACAAAGAAAAAAGGATTGACCCGCGACGAGATCGTAAAAGCGGCTAAGCTAGGCAACAATGGCCACCTGAGCAGCATCCTCGAAGACTTGGTAGAATGTGGCTTTATCCGTAAATATTGTCATACCGACAAGCGGCTTAAGGACGCTATATATCAGCTAGTGGACTGCTATACGCTATTCTATTATCAATTCGTGGAGAAAGCTCACGGCACCGACGAGGAATATTGGCTAAAACTGCAAACCACGCCTAAATACAACACATGGTGCGGACTGGCATTTGAACGTATCTGCTTGCTCCATTCCCGACAGATAAAGAGGGGATTGGGTATATCCGGCATCATGGCAAACATCTATGCATGGCATACCCCCAAAACAGCCGACCATGACGGCATCCAGATTGATATGCTGATAGATAGGGCAGACAACGTGGTCAGCATCTGCGAAATGAAATACGCACCTTACGGATATAAAATGACGGAGACAGAGGCTAAAAAACTTCAGTCTCGACGCAATGTTTTCGCCGAATCTATGCCCAAACGAAAGGGACTGAAAGTGGTGCTTATCACATCAAATGGCGTGATTGGCAACCATCACTCCGATATAGTGCAGCAGGTACTGACCGCCGATATTTTATTTGCAGAATAAATCATCAAACGGGCTAAAAGTCGATTTTTTATTCACTTTTAGCCCGTTTAATTTATGA
>CAZLJS010000287.1:0-2177 GCA_964559895.1 uncultured Sangeribacter sp. | reverse complement strand
TGCAGCTCTATAGCCAATGGGCCACAACACTCTTGACAGAGCTCACCAAAGAGACACCGCTTAATATAGAGTTGTCGGCAGCATACAACGCCGATACCGACGCCGTAGATATCACAACTACGCTACAATCCACCGAGAACCTCAACGGCAAATTGCAGATATGGGTTCTTGAGAGCGGCATCGTCGCACTGCAGTATGATGGCAGCAAACGCGTCATGGACTATGTCCATAACCACGTCTTCCGCGCCACCGTCACCGACAAAGCCGGCGACGATATCTCCCTCCAAGCAAACGTCTTCCCCACACTCAACCACTCCATCGCAGTGCGCAACTATTGGAACCACTCCAACCTGAGCGTGGTAGCGTTTGTGTTCAACGACTCCGGTGTGGTGCAAGCCGCAGAGTGTGAAGTCGTAGTCCCTGAGGAATAACAATTTAAGACAAAAAATATGAAGAAATTTTACTTAATGGCAGCTGCCGCTCTCATGGCAGTATCTGCAGCCAATGCCCGCACCATCACTCTCTATAACAATGGAGAAGAGGTAGCGTCAGGTTCTACTCTGACATTCCTCGAGCCTGAATGTTACGACTATTCAGAGTATGGTATGGGTAAACAATACACCTTTGAGCCCAATTTGAGCTACTCTGTTTCAGAGACAGCAGGTGTGACAGTGAAAGCAGAGGTGTTGGAGTCCAGCTATGAGGCTCCCGAAGGTGTTATCATTGATTACAGCAACTGTGGCGGTATGATGTGCACCAACCCCGATGCAACCGGTGTATGCTACTCCGATCTCTCCTCATTGACAGCAGGCGAGATTCACGCTATGCAACAGCACTACGGCATGGTGATGGAATCTACAGACGTCACTGAGGCTCCTAAAATGAAATGCAAAGCCACTGTATCTATCTACTACACCGACGCCCCCGGCGATGCAGTGACTCTTAACCTCGTATTCGACAACACCTCCAACTCCGTAGCCGGCGTTGAGGCTGCCGACAATTCAGTAGTAAGATACTTCAACCTCCAAGGTATGGAGATCAAATCAGACGCATTGACCCCCGGCATCTATGTCCGTCGTCAAGGCAACAAAACTGAAAAAGTATATTTGAAATAATATTCAGATATGAAAAATACTACGCTATAGGTGATGCCATGCGACATCTCCTATAGCGTATATTCTATATTTTTTTGAGCTACCTCATCCTCAAATCACTATTGGTAGCAGCTACTCTTTCCTTGCACTTACAGTAGCAATTTTTATTATAATTAGATACAATGTTTACTATGAAGAAAGGTTTATCGTATGCACTATTGCTATCCGCAGTAACTGCATTGCATGGTAACAGCCAGACAGTGGCGTCCCCAAGCCTTTTCGTGTATGACAACACCTCCATCGTGACACAGTTTTCACACAATGGATTGTGGGGTATATTCGCGAATCGCGTGGATGCCGACGAGAAGGCTAATTACCTGTTTGATATCACCAACAAGACATTCTCGGAGATCCACAGCAGTGGCTTGCGTTCCTATGGCACAGGCGTCACTGTTTCCGATGATGGCAACATCATCGCCGGTTCCTATGAAGACACACCGGCGTATTTCAACAAAACCAACGGCACCTGGACACTCCTCCCCATGCCCACCGGTACTCTTATCGGTAACGTGGAGAGTCTCTCTGCTGATGGCCATTACGGAGTAGGTGAGTGCTATATCGACGCATTCTCCCTCGTGCCCGTGCTCTGGGACCTCACCACAAACAGCATCGTCGAGACCCCCGGACTTATCGACCATGATATGAGCAATTCATATCAGAACCAAAACAGCTTCGTAAGTATCTCTGCTGATGGTAGATACATCGCCGGATTGGTATCGCAGAGCTACATCGAGGATATGGTGGCGTATGTATATGACCGTGAGACAGCCACTTACGACGTCATCGGTTTCACCGAATCCACCTCCGCTACCGAGGCATGGGTACCCAAAGCAGCGGCGCTCAACCATATCGAGACTATCAACATGAGCCCCGACGGCCTTTGGATTGGTGGTGCTGCCTATATGTACCGCACCTCCGGCGAGTACCTCACCCCTTACCGCTACAACGTGGTGACCAAGGTGTTTGAGCTCTACGACGAGGATACCGACAACGGTCTCATGGGCGTAGCCATCGACAACAACG
>CAZLJS010000286.1:0-2192 GCA_964559895.1 uncultured Sangeribacter sp. | reverse complement strand
CAAGAGGAGTGCTTCACCTTCATCAACAGCCTTAAGCTGGTGAAACGTGCCACCAACCTCTTTGACAACCGCACCCTCGCCATCCACCCCTACAGCACCATCTTCGGTCCACTGGCCGACGATGTGAAAGCGCAAATGGATGTGCTCCCCACCACCATACGTCTATCCGTAGGTCTGGAGGATGTAGATGATATTTACAATGATTTCGCGCAAGCTCTTGACGAGGTGCTTCGCCTACGCAAATAAATATAGGAGTATGAATAGTTACGATTTCGACAAAGTGGTTGACCGCTCGGGCAGCGGCGACCTCAAACATGAAGTGCTCCAAGAGCGCTATGGCCGCGCCGACCTATTGCCCTTATGGGTGGCTGATATGGATTTCGAGACACCGGCATGCATCACCGATGCCCTGCGTGAACGCCTCAACCACTCACTCTATGGCTACACCATCGAGCCTGCCGACTATAAACCCACCATCATCCAATGGATCAAAAACCTGCATGGCTGGGAGGTAGAACCGGAATGGATCACCTTCATCCCCGGCATCGTCAAAGGTATCGGCATGGTGGTCAATATCTTCTCCAACGAGAATGATAAAGTGATAATCCAACCACCGGTATATCACCCCTTCCGACTCACGCCACAGGGCAACAACCGTCATGTGGTGATGAATCCGCTTATCGAGAACGAGGATGGCAGCTACAGCATGGACTTCGACCACCTGGAGAGCATCGCTCCTGGATGCAAGATACTTATTCTCTCCAACCCCCACAACCCGGCAGGTATCGTTTGGGACAAGGAGACATTGCGTCGTTTGGCTGAGATATGCCATCGCCATGGCATCCTGGTCATCTCCGACGAGATCCACTCCGAGATGGCACTCTGGGGGAACCGCCACACCCCCTTCGCCACAGTGTCGGAGGAGGCGGCAGCGTGCAGCATCACCTTCGCCGCACCATCCAAGACCTTCAACATAGCAGGCATCGTCAGCTCCTACGCTATCGTCCCCAACAAGGAGATTCGCGACAAGTTCTACACCTGGCTCACCGTCAACGAACTCAACGAGCCGACACTCTTCGCCCCTATCGCCACCATCGCCGCCTACAAACATGGTGACGCATGGCGCCGCGAAATGCTGGAGTATGTGCAGCAAAACATCCTCTTCGTCGAGGAGTTCTGCCGTGAAAAGATGCCGGAGATAAAGCCGGTTCGACCACAGGCCTCCTTCCTGGTATGGCTCAACTGCCGTGACCTCAAGCTGGACCACGACGCATTGGTGGATTTCTTCGTCAATAAAGCGCACCTGGCCCTCAACGACGGCGAGATGTTTGGCATCGGAGGCGAAGGGTTCATGCGCCTCAACGTGGCGACACAGCGCAGCATACTCCTCCAAGCCCTTAATCAACTTTATTCAGCTTATAAAACACTCAAATAGTCATGCTAATCGACCGCAGCAAAAACAACTCCCGCCCCGCGTTCTCCTTTGAGATTCTTCCCCCATTGAAGGGCAACAGCATCTATAAAGTCTATGGCATCATAGATAAGCTAAAGGAGTTTGACCCTAAATGCATCAACATCACCGCCCACCACAGCGAGTATATATATAAGGAGCTACCCGATGGCAACCTCAAGCGCGTCAGCACACGCAAACGCCCCGGCACGGTAGCCATCGCCGCCAGCATTCAGAATAAATACGGCATCCCGGCGGTGCCTCACATCATCTGCAAAGGCTTCACTAAGGAGGAGACGGAGTATGCCCTTATCGACCTCAACTTCCTAGGTATCAACAACATCTTCCTACTCCGCGGCGACGCCAAGAACGTGCAGACGCTCAACCAGGATCCGGAGCTATACAACCAGCACGCCACAGACCTCCAGATTCAGGTCAACAATTTCAACCAAGGCATCTCGCTCGACGAGACACCGCTGGAAGGTATCGAGACACCCTTCACATACGGCATGGCATGCTACCCCGAGAAGCACGAGGAGGCGCCCAACTTCGATTCCGACATCTATTATCTGAAGAAGAAGGTAGAGAACGGCGCGTCGTACTTGGTGACGCAGATGTTTTTCGACAACGAGAAATACTATAAGTTTGTGGAGCGTTGCCGTGCTGAAGGCATCAACGTGCCCATCATCCCGGGCATCAAGCCGGTAGTGTTCATGAACCAGCTGACAGTGTTGCCGCGCGT
>CAZLJS010000285.1:0-2203 GCA_964559895.1 uncultured Sangeribacter sp. | reverse complement strand
GAACAGGAGCAGCTTAAAGCCCTAAAGCGCGAAAGTGAGGAGACGGAGAGGCTGTTGACCGACAAGATACGCGAGAAATATCCCGATATGTTGGCATATAAGACGTATAGTTGGCGTGATGTGCAACGCAATCTGCCCAAGCGAGCTGCCGCTATTGAGTACCTTGATTTCCCGACCGATTCCGTCACTAATACCGTTGCGGCGTTGGTGCTGAAGCGGGGTATGGCGTGCCCTTCATACGAGGTGCTGTTTACCTATGACCCACAGCAGGTGAATATCGGGTATGAGATATATGATGACACCAAGTTGGGCGATGCCCTTTTTGAAAGAGTGAGTGATCTGTTGGCGGATTGCGATGAGGTGTATTATTCGCCGCAAGGTATTCTGCTCTCAGTCGCGGTGGAGTCCTTGCCCCGCTCTGAGTCGTTGGTGAAAAAGGATTTGAAGCTGTATAGGCTATCCTCGACGAGTGTGTTGGCAGAGAAGCGGTCCAAACGCAAAGGGTATAATGCCACGCTGTTTGGCGGCCTTAACTACGGCACCTCGGTGGATAGCTTGCTGGCTGACGCGGATAAGTATCCCGAGCTGAAGACCCGTAGCTTCGTCGCCGACAATGCGTTTAGGCATAACCGTCTTGGCGATGCGGATATAAAGCCGTTGCCGGGCACGCTGAAAGAGGTGGAGACGATAGCGGATCTGCTTACTACCAAGCGTGTTGACCCGCAGCTGAAGGTGGGTGATGAGGGCACTGAGACGGCGTTTAAGGCCCTCTCGGGACGTTATGGTAGCATCTTGCATATCAGCACTCACGGCTTCTTCAACGCCTCCAATATCTATGGCAACCTCAATGAGAGCTCATACGAGGATCTCGCCATGGAGCAGTCGGGACTGCTGTTGGCAGGGGCGGTGCACCGTTACATCGACGAGGAGACGCTCCCCGATGACCTCGACGATGGCATCCTTAAATCCTCAGAGATAGCCAAGCTGGACCTGAATAATGTGGATCTGGCGGTGCTGTCGGCGTGTGAAACCGGTCTGGGTGCCGTGACGCGAGAAGGGGTGTTTGGCTTGCAAAGGGGCTTGAAGAAGGCCGGTGTCAACTCTATCCTTATGTCGCTATGGAAGGTGGACGACGATGCCACTTGTGCTTTGATGACGCAGTTTTATGCCAATTGGCTGTCGGGAAAGTCGAAGTATGAGTCGCTGGAGTTGGCAAAACAGTATATAAGGAGCCAAGAGAAATGGTCCAGTCCTAAGTACTGGGCGGCGTTTATCCTCTTGGATGCGATAAACTAACAGATAATAAGTGAGTTATGAATAGAAATAACGCAACGATATTAATAACGCTCCTCTTCACCGCTGTGGCTGCTATGGCGCAGAGCGTGGATGAGGTGACGGCAAGATTCAACGGTGATATGAAGCGGTTGCTGCATGGCTGCCTCTCGCTGTCGCACGGCGTGGCTAACAACGACGTAGTGGAGGTGGGGATGGCTGTGGATAGTCTGAACAGTATCAGCGGATTGCCCGATGTTGATGTGTTGGCGCTGGGTAGCCTCAGGGTGACACCTATCGACACCACGGCGGTGGTCGATATTAAGGACTGTTTCGACTTTAGCGACGACTATGGCCGTAAGTGGTTGGATAGCAACGGTGTAGCGCCATACCTCGAGAACCCTTCCTCTATTCGTGGTGGGGATGAATGTAAGGTGTTGACGTTTAGGCTGTTGCCTAAATCCAGCGCTGTTTACGACGTGAGACTGCGTGGCGAATGTAATATGTTTGCCCTCTCAGAGCCGAATAGCGCTGTCGCGGTGACCTTCTCCAGCGAATTGGCGGAGATAACGCCTGTGATTTTTGAGGAGCAGAACTTATGTTGCGCTACCTGGACCATGCCACGTCGCGGTCTTGTACGCATCACTTTTACCAATAATTCAGATACTCCGGCCACTATTTTACTCGCATCAGATTGATATAATGCCATATATAAGACGCTACATATTACCCCTGTTTATGCTCCTTGGTACCCTCATGGCGTCAAGTGTCGGTACTGCTGAGCGGAGTGCGCAACTGCTTAAGATAAAAGAGCTTATGGAGGCGCATAGGTACGATGTTGCGGCTACGGAGCTGGAGCAGGTGATACCACAGCTACCTACGAGCCTTAAGGCCAATTCATATTCAGACCTCGCTGTCTGCTATAAGAATC
>CAZLJS010000284.1:0-2219 GCA_964559895.1 uncultured Sangeribacter sp. | reverse complement strand
TGGAATAAATATATCACTACAGCAGGGGACCGCCACAGCGCGGTCCTTTTCTTTTTTAAGGCTATCGCCTGACATCTTCGGGCTTGCGCCCTCAGCACAGCTAAAGCTAGGCCTCGCGCCCTAGCTTTTAGGAGGCTACGCAAAGCTACCCGATACCAAGGCTTTGCACGGATAGGATGCAGGACTCGCAAGCGAGGTAGGTTATGCAGGACCATAAGCATGGTAGGGACACTCCTTGGAGCGTCCGCTTGACGGCGACCGATTCCCAGCCTTGCGTAGTGCGGAGCTGTTCTGTTCAAAAGGTCCTCCTTTTGCCCTTTAGCCATCCGGTTAAATTCTGCATCCATGCTAGTAAACAAAAAAAGGAGCCGGGTGAGGCTCCTTTTAAGCGGGGTAGAGGGGTGTATCGCAAACTGCGTGGCGCAGGGTGCGACATGGCGGTTATTGCTCCGGATTCATGGTGAGGTGGAGGTGGGTCTTGGGCACGAGGTGTGTGCGGGCAAAGGTGGCGACACTCTCCGGTGTGAGGCTGTTGATAGCTGCCTCGAAGTTGGTGTTGAGGTCCTCGCCAAAGCGGGCATAAGCCTTCAGGAGCGTGTACCAATAGCCATTGTCGCTGAGATTGGTGGCGTAGTTCTTGAGCATATACTGCTTCACCTTGAGCACCTCCTCGTCGGTGATAAACGATGCATCGTTCATGGCAGTGATGGTGCTATCCACTATCTCCACGGTGGCTTGCGCGTTCTCCGGTGCCACGATGATATACACGGGCATGATAAATAGCGCCGGATCCTGTCCGTTCATTCCTGCCGATACGGAGCAATGCGACTTCACGCCGTATGTCCAGCCACGGTCCTCACGGATATCCTTATATAGCTTTGATGATAGTATCTGACCAAAGGCGGAGGCATACACCACATTCTCGGCGTTATATTCGCAGTCGCCACTGAAGAAGGAATAGACGATGGACTGGGGCGTCTCCATAGGCATATAGAACGCCTTCTCTACCTCTCCGGTGATATAGCGGTAATCTACATCCTTGGGTGTCTCCATGCGCCCCGCAGTGGGGAGGATGGCCACATATTTCGCCAAGTATTCGCGCAGCGCCGCCTCGTCGAAGTTGCCCACCACGAAGAAGGTGAAGTCAGACATATCGCTGAATCTGTCGCGGTGGATGGCGAGGATGCGGTCATAATCGACAGTGGCGAGGTCCTCGGCACGTAGCTTGGCGCCAAAGGGGTGATGGTTATAGACATAGGAATGGATAGAGTCACCCATGGCTGTCTTGGCGTTGACGTTGCGAGTGTCGATGCGGAGACGGGTGTTCTCCATAAGGTTTGCAAATGCAGTGTCGTCGCGATGCGGCGCCGTGGCCTTGAGATACAGCATCTGGAATGCGGTCTCCAGGTCCTCGGGGGTGGAGGTGGCCTCCAGCGTCTCAAACATATTATCTATCTGCACGCTGGTGCGCAACGTCTTGCCTACCAGCAACTTCTTCAGCTCTGCGGAGCTGTATTTGCCATAACCGGAGACAGCCAACACCTCATCGGTCATCTTATAATTAGCCTTGTCTGCGGGGTTGAAATCCTGCGAGAATCCACCCGGGCTATATGCAGCCACGAGGACCTGGTTGGGGGTGTAATCGGTCTTTTTCACTAGCACTTTGATGCCGTTGGAGAGGGTCCATTCCTTAGTATCGAACTGCGTCAACGTGGTCTCTTTCACAATCTTACCAGGTGCGGGGAGGTCCTCCACCAGGTCACCGGTGATGGTGTTGTCGATCCATTGAGCGAGGTCGTCGCTCTTCACAGAGGCATAAGCCTCAGCTAGGGAGGCATCGTTGAGGTCGGCATCCACGTGTCCCTCGGGGGCATACGCCACGCAGATTACATTGCGGTTATCCTCGGTGATGATACTACGTAGATAGGCGTTGACATCCTCCACAGTGACATTCTTAGCGACACCCTTCATCATCTTGTAATAGACCTCCTCGGAGGGCAACGCACCACCATCGAGGTAATGGCGCACGTATTGGCGGGCATAGGTGGTGGAAGTGGTCTTCTCGCGGTCGGCGAAGTCGGCGTCTATCTTAGCCTTCACCGACAGTTTGGCACGCTCCAATTCGGTATCCAGCACGCCATATTTAGCCACACGCTTCAGCTCGGTGGCGTAGGTGGTCATGCACTCCAACGCCTTACCCTCCTTGGCCTGTGCGCGCA
>CAZLJS010000283.1:0-2230 GCA_964559895.1 uncultured Sangeribacter sp. | reverse complement strand
CAACAATTGCGTGGATAGCTATGGCTCTCTGCGCTTTTGTTTGGTTTATACCCCCCGCGCCAAAGCAGGAGCTTGGCATCTGTTTCTACACCGCCGAGTCGTGGGGCCTTAATCCATGGCTGTCGTGGGGTGTGAACCAACTGCTGGTATGGCTGATGGCGATGACGCTGTCGGTGCTCAACCGCCGTTTCAACTTCATCACCTCGCCGTCGCAGCTCTTTGTGTATGCCTTTCTGGTCATGTGCGGCGCCCATCCGCTGCTGTCGCATGGGCTCAACACCGCGACACTGCTTGCCGTGGCTAACCTGATATGCATCGGCACCCTCTTCTCGCAATACGGGCAACGCACCTCCTCGAGAGGTATCTTCCTGATAGCCTCCACGTTGGCATGGGGCTCCATGATACAATACTCGTTTCTCTTCTTCATCCCCGTGTATGTGCTCTGCGCCATCTCGCTAAAGGTGTTTGGCTGGAAGGAGCTGGGCGCGCTGGTGATGGGCATCATAGCGCCATACTGGATAGTGCTGGGCTTCGGCATCGTCAGTCCCGACCAGTTCTATATCCCGCATATATCCAATATCTGGAACACCTTCTCCGGTCAACCGGAGAGCGTGATTATCATCCTGCTGTCGGGCATCACGGCGCTGTGGGTGCTACTGCTGGGGCTGAAGAATACACTGTCGCTGTTCAACGCCAACACCGCCACACGTGCCTACAGCCACTGCATCGCCATCCCCGGCTTCGCCATCATACTATTCATGATGCTCGACTACGGCAACTTCGTGGCTTACTACACCTCGTTGTGCCTCATCGCCGCCGTGCAACTGGGCTACCTCACCGCCTACGGTCCGCGCAAGCCGTCGCTAATACCCTACATCATCCATTTTGCGCTATATATGACACTATTTATTTTGACTCTCTATTATGGAAGCTAACAGTGAAAAACGCATCGTGATATGCGTAGATGAAAATATACCATACCTGCGCGGGCGCTTGGAGCCCTTCGCCGAAGTGCGCTACATCGAGCAAGACAGCTTCGCACCGGAGCTGGTGCGCGACGCCGACGCCATGATTATCCGCACGCGCACACGCTGCGGCTATCCCCTGCTGCGCGGCTCTAAGGTGAAGATGATCGCCACCGCCACGATTGGCATGGACCAGTTCAACCTCCACGAATGTGCCGAGATGGGTATCCGCGTGGCAAACGCCCCGGGATGCAACGCTCCCGCCGTGAGCCAATATGTGTGGGCGTCGTTGCTGCACATGGGCATCGACCCGACCAAAATCACTATCGGCATCGTGGGCCACGGCAACGTGGGAAGCATCGTCGAGGAGTGGGCACGTCTGCTGGGCGCGAAGGTGCGCATCTACGACCCCTACAAGCAGCGCGACGCGGAGCGTGAGGGCCGCATCTTAACAGACTATTGTCCGCTCGACCAACTATTGCAGGAGTCGGATGTGGTGACGCTACACACACCCTTCACCAAGGAGGGGGAATATCCCACCTATCACCTCATCGGAGAGCGTGAAATCAAGCTTATGAAGCCAGGCAGCACAATCATCAACGCCGCACGAGGCCCCGTCACCGACACCGAAGCCATCAAATATGGCATCCGTGAGCGCGGTATGCGTGCCGTGATAGACTGTTGGGAGGGTGAGCCGGTGATAGACCGTGAGCTGATGGAGCTGGCGGAGATTGCCACTTTCCATATCGCCGGATACTCGATAGAGGGTAAACAGCGCGCCACCCGCATGGCGGTGGAGGCGGTGTCGCAGTTCTTCGGTTTCAATCCCGATTTGTCGGGATTGGAGGGACCGTATATCCACAAAACGAGCCTTGACAAGGAGAAAATCATGCGTGACTTCGACCCGTATGCGCTCACCAAACGCCTGCGCAAGGCCCCGGAGATGTTTGACACCTCACGTGCCCGTTATGAGTTGCGTCCCGAGTCTTAACATTAAAAACCTCAACAACCATGGCTAAGAAAGGTAAGTTTTATGTGGTCTGGGAGGGTAAGAACCCCGGCATTTATGATAATTGGGAGGACGCCAAGGATCAGGTCACGAACGTGAAGAACGCTCGCTATAAGTCGTTTACCTCGCGCATAGAGGCCACTAAGGCGTTTCGTAGCGGCGCCAACAGCGACCTGGAGGGGCTCGCCAACCTGCTGCTGCATCTCGACGATATGGAGCAGGAGAAGCAACGCCGTGCCGCTCAGCAACCTACTGC
>CAZLJS010000282.1:0-2243 GCA_964559895.1 uncultured Sangeribacter sp. | reverse complement strand
AACGAAAAGGGGAGCGACTCTCGTGTCATCTCCCCTTTTACACAAAATGTTTTATTATTTTATGCAAAGATATTTCGTGTCTGTGACCGGATTATTTACCGGCGCGTGCTCTTTCACGCTCGATGTATGCATCGATGCTGAGGCCGAAGGTGAAGTCAGGATTCTCTGACTGGATGGTCTCGTAGCATTCCCATGCTTTGTCGTATTGTTTTTGAGCGTCGTAAACGGCGGCTTTCTTCATCAATACCACGGGAGTGATCTCGGGGTTGCCGTTGGCGCATGAGATGGCTTTGTCGAAATAGTTCAAAGCATCTTGATATTTCTTAAGGTTGACGTAGCAGTCACCCATAAGACGATACACGTTTGCTTGAAGCACTGACTCGGAAGTGGAGAACTTGTCGAGGTATTTCACAGCCTCTTGGTATTTACCTTTGGCATAAAGTGCTTCGCCGGCGCTGAGGGCTGCGAGGTTGCCGCCACCGTTGCCGCTATATTTGTCCGCTACGCGCATATATTCCGCCAAGGCGATGGAATCGTTGCCCATAGCTTTGATTTCTACGTTAGCATACTCTTCGTATGACTTATTCTCTTTAGGTTGTCTGTAAAGCATTAGATATGCTACCACGCCGATACCGATGATAAGGATTACAGCGATGACTGCATATATCTGTTTACGTTTCTGCTCGACAAAGCGGCCGGCAGATGTCAGGTGTTCGTTGAGGTTATCTATTGAGGTAGTCTCTTCGTTGGTATGATGTTTAGATGCCATTTTGTTTTTTCTTTTTATTATTGAGGCGTTATTCTTCAAGGCGCAAAATTAGGAAATTTTTTAGAAACAATAAAATTTTTCGGCATATAATTTCACGAGAGCCGACTTTTTTTGGTAATTTAGCGCCACAAAAAGTAAAATATGGCAGAAAAACAGGGTTTGACACAGACACAACGGCAGACGATGCGGCTCTCACAGTCGCAGGTGCGCTTCGTGCGTGCTCTTGAGATGTCGGCGCCTGAATTTGACGAAGCGGTGAAACGCGAGGTCGAGGAGAACCCTGCTCTGGAAGCGTCTTACGACGAGAGTAATCCTGATGCTCAAAAGGATAACGCTACGGCGGAGGAGTCGCACGACGACAACTCCAACGACCGCGACGATAGCGGAGACCTCCCCGCGATGGGTGCCCGCACCAAGCGCCGCGAGTTCTTCCCCTCTGCCGACACCTCCGAATCGCTGTATGAGGTGCTGTCGCGTCAGATAGACACGCTGTCGCTGTCTGAGGATGTGAAGAATGCCGCCAACTATATCGTCGGCAACCTCGACTCCAACGGATACCTCACCCGCGACCTGCAAGCCATAGCCAACGACCTGCTCTTCTCTGAGAACATCGACCTCTCTGAGGAGGTGATGATGCAAGGGTTGCTGATAGTGCAAGGGCTGGAACCGCACGGCGTTGGCGCTAAGTCGCTGCAGGAGTGCCTGCTATTGCAGATAAAATCGTTGTTGGAGAGGGTCACCAATAGCGACCAACGGCAGATTATCGAGTATGCCAACGCCATCGTGGAGAAGCACTTCGACCTGCTGGCACTGCGCCACACACATAAGCTGCAAGCTGCCCTGCATATTAACGAGGAGACGCTGAAGGCTGCCATGGATGTGATTCTACACCTCAACCCCAAGCCTGGCGCCGCGTATGGCGGGTCTCCCTCGCAATTCAACTATGTGGTACCGGATTTCATCGTCTCTATCGACGACGGCGAAATCACGCTCACGCTCAACAATAGTTTCCCGGAGCTAGTCGTGGAGAAGAGCTTCTCACAAGCAATGCGCGAGATGACGGAGCACCGCAAACAGCGCAAAGGTTCGGAGTTTGTAGTGTCGCGCTACAACGACGCCCGCGAGTTCATTAAGATCATACAGCGTCGCCAAGACACGCTCCAGACGGTGATGACGGCTATCATAGCGCTGCAAAAGGAGTATTTCCTCACCGAGGATGAGAGCAAGCTGAAGCCTATGGGCCTCAAGGACATAGGGGAACTGACCGGCTTTGACCTCTCGGTGGTGTCGCGCAGCACTAAGAATAAATATGTGTCGCTGCCCTGGGGTATCCTGCCGCTGCGCTTCTTCTTCAGCGAGGCGTTTGGCAACGATGGCGAGGACGCCGCCTCGGGCCGTGAGATAGAAACGGCGATACGTAAGCTGGTAGAGGAGGAGGATAAGCGCCATCCGCTCAGCGACGACGCTATCTGCA
>CAZLJS010000281.1:0-2261 GCA_964559895.1 uncultured Sangeribacter sp. | reverse complement strand
ATAGAGCGGTATCTCACCCCTAAGTCGGCGGCCTCCTGCGGATCCAGCTGCTGAAACACACTATCCATCATCTCCATCAACGGGTATTGCGCGTCGGTGAACCCTGCCGCGATGGCCTCCTCGTAGAGGTGCCGCGCCGTGGTGGTGTCGCGTTCTACCCCCAGCCCTTGGCGATATAGGTCGGCGAGCTGCGCCTTTGCCACGGGTAGTCCCGCCTCGGCAGCCTTGCCATACCAGTAGGCGGCTTTCTCATAGTCACATACCACGCCGTCGCCGCGCGAGAGCATCCAGCCGAGGTTGTTGTAGGCCTTGGCGTCACCGCTGTCTGCTGCCCGCTGTATCCACGCCAATGCCTTATGCAGGTCGCGCTGAGGCTCAGGGGCGTTGTAGTAGAGAAATCCCATATAGTTCTGCGCCGGGGCGTAGCCGTTCTCCGCCGAGAGGGTGTATAGGCGCAGAGCCTCGAGGGAGTCGCGCTCTATGGCGCCGTAACCGCGTTCCAGCAGCATAGCCACGCGATACTGCGACTTGGCGTCGCCGCATTGCGCTGAATCGACGATGGCGATGAGTGGCGGTGTGAGCACTGTGCGGTCTATGGCGATGCTCTGCGAGAGTATCGCCGTGGTGGCTAGCAGGAGCGTGATAAGGGATAATAGCTGTCGCATTATTTCGCTTCGAGGGTGATGATGGGCGCCAACATCTCCTGCATGGAGATGCCACCGTGCTGGAACGTGCCGCGGTAATACTGCACGTAGTAGTTGTAGTTGTTGGGGTAAGCGAAGAAGTCACCGTTCATGGCGAAGATGAACTCCGAGGATACGTTGAGCATGGGCAGCCCGAAGTCTTTGGGGTTGCGCATACGGAATACCTCTTTGAGGTTGTATTTCAGGTTCTTACCCTCCTTGTATCGCAGGTTGGTGGAGGTGTTTTTGTCGCCAACGACTTTGATGGGGTTATCGACCTTGACGGTGCCGTGGTCGGTGGTGAGAATCACCTTGTATCCCATGCTGCCTATGCGGCGGAATATCTCCATGATGGAGCTATGGCGAAACCAAGACTCGGTGATGGAGCGATAGGCGGCGTCGGAGCTTGCCAACTCGCGTATCATCTTGGACTCGGTACGTGCGTGGGATAGCATGTCTATAAAGTTGATAACCAACACGTTGAGAGGATTGGAGGAGATTGTGCCCAGCTTACGCAGCAGCTTCTCGCCGTTTTCGGAGTTGTAAATCTTCTCGTAGGCGAACGACTCCTTGCGACGATAGCGTGTCAGCATGGTCTGCAGCAGCTCCTTCTCGTGGACGTTGAGGCCCTCGTTCTCATCCTCGTCAACCCAGTATTGGGGGAACATCTGCGATATCTGCAGCGGCATCAAGCCGGCGAAGATGGCGTTGCGGGCATACTGTGTGGAGGTGGGGAGGATGGTGGTGTATAGCTCCTCTGTGATGTTGAAAATCTCCGACATCAGGGGCTGTATGGTGCGCCATTGGTCGAGGCGGAAGTTGTCGATGATGACAAGAAAGACCTTCTCCCCTTTGTCAAGGAGAGGGAATACCTTGGTTTTGAAGATATCGTTGCTCATCATGGGGCGGTCGGCAGACTTCATCCAGTCTTCGTAGTTGCGAGCCACGAAGCGAGAGAACGCCTTGTTGGCATCCTTCATCTGCGACTCAAATATCTCAGAGATACCGGCATCCGCGTCGGTGGATAGCTTCATCTCCCACGTTACCAATGAGCGGTATAGCTCATACCAGTCGTCGATATTGTTGGTGGCGTCTATGTCCATGGATATCTGAGGGAAGTCCTTCATGAACTCGGTGTTGGTGCGTGCCGCCACGAGGTCCTTTTTGTTGAGGTTCTTCTTCAGCGCCAGAAGTATCTGGTTGGGGTTCACCGGTTTAATGAGGTAGTCGGCGATGCGGCTGCCTATGGCTTGGTCCATGATGTTCTCCTCCTCAGATTTGGTAATCATAATCACGGGGAGGTCGGGGTGTTTCCTGTTGATGATTTGCAGTGTTTCCAAACCGGTAAGGCCGGGCATATTTTCGTCGAGGAGGACGAGAGAGAACGGCTCGGCGTCGAGGGCGTCGATAGCGTCTCTGCCGTTGGAGACAGTGGCTATCTCGTATCCTTTCTTTTGGAGGAAAAGGATATGCGGTTTGAGAAGGTCTATCTCATCGTCTGCCCATAAGATTTTTTGCATATAGTCTGGGTTTTAAAGGTCAATAATAAACTTCGGGCTCGCACCCTCAGCACAGCTA
>CAZLJS010000280.1:0-2268 GCA_964559895.1 uncultured Sangeribacter sp. | reverse complement strand
CAATTATAAAGGAGTGAGAACCGCGGGATGGCTGTCGGAAGACGCCCTGCTCTTTGACCCCTTTGCCGTCGCTGATAGCAGCAATTTCTCAGCCGATGAGCTGTATGACGTGGTGATAAGTGTTCGCCACAACGATTCATATCCTTACGACACGCTGTGGCTCTCGCTGGAGCAACCATTGCTGGAACAGAATCGTTTTATCTGCGACACGGTGCCCGTGGCGTTTACCAACGCCTTGGGGATGTGGCGCGGCGAAGGTCAACGAAATATTTTCATTGTGGCAGACACTATAGCCCGTGGCGTGCATATCAATCCGGGGTGGCAGCTGGCCATCTCACACGCCATGACCAACGACACCATCCCGGGCATCAACGACATCGGGGTGATAATACTCAAACATAAATAAATCCATTAGCTATGAAAAGTGATCCACATCAGGCCCATCAGTTGGCCGCTTTGACAGAGAATCTAAAGGTGCGCATCGCCCACCTTCAAAAATATATGGAGGCAAGCAGCGTTGAGGCGTTGCTCGTTAGCTCCAACACTAATCTTTATTACACCGCAGGGAAAATTTTCCGCGGATACGTATATATCCCGGCAAAAGGGGACGCCATCACATTGGCTATTCGTCCCGCCGTGGAGGCCGACGCCACACACCTTAATATACGTAAGCCGGAGATGATCGTTGAGGCATTGTCGGGTATCGGTGTAGAGATACCTCAGACCCTCGCTTTGGAGTTCGACACCTTGACACATAGCGAATATACCCGTTTGCAGAAATGCTTCGAGGGTAAGACACTTGTCAACGGTTCCGCCCTCTTGCGCAACGCGCGCATGATAAAGACAGACTATGAGATAGAACGTATGCGTGAGGATGGCGTGCACCAGACCGCCGCCTATGAGCGCATCACAGGCCTCTATCGCGAAGGTATGACAGATATCGAGCTCCAGATTGAGATAGAGAAGGTGCTCCGCTTGGAGGGTTTATTAGGCTTCCTGCGCACCTCCGGTTCGTTAATGGAGATTAATATGGGTAGCCTATTGGCAGGTGATAATGCCGATACCCCCTCCCCCTATGAGTTCTCTATGGGTGGCGAAGGCGTAGATGCTTCGCTCCCCGTAGGTGCCAACGGCACGCTGCTCAAACCCGGCATGGCGGTGATGGTGGATATGAACGGCAATTTCAATGGCTATCAGACCGACCTTACCCGCGTATGGGCTATCGGTGAGCTCCCCGAGCTGGCTGTCACTGCCCACAACGCATCGTTGGAGATACTCCACACCCTGGAGAAGGAAGGCCGCCCCGGTGTCGCTATCTCGCATCTCTGTGAGTTGGCGTATGGCATCGTGGCAAAACATGGATTGGAGAAATACTTCATGGGCCATAACCAACAGGTGGGCTTCATCGGCCACGGCGTGGGTATAGAGCTCAACGAGGGCCCGGTAATTATGCTACGCAATAAGTCGGCACTCGAGGAGAATATGACCATCGCCATTGAACCGAAATTCGTTATCCCCGGAGTGGGCGCCGTAGGTGCTGAGAATACATATCTCGTTACCCCTAACGGTCTTGAGAACCTCACACCCTTCCCCGAGGAGATACTACAGTTCTAACGCTACTACTGCATATAAATAAGGATGAATCTAAGAGATAAAATAGATGAACGAGTGTTTCATCTCGTGGGCGACAGCGCCGACGAGATGGGGCTCACAGCATGCGTCGTAGGCGGCTACGTGCGCGACCTGCTGCTGCGTCGTCCCTCCAAGGATATCGACTTCGTGGCGGAGGGTAGCGGCATAGAGCTGGCACGCCGCGTGGCGTCGAAGGTGGGCAAAGGGGCGCATGTCTCTGTGTTTGCCACCTATGGCACGGCACAGGTGCGCTACGGCAAGACCGAATTGGAGTTTGTCGGCGCGCGTCGTGAGTCATACAATATAGACAGCCGCAACCCCGTGGTGGAGAGCGGTACCCTCGCCGAAGACCTCTCGCGCCGCGACTTCACAGTCAACGCCATGGCCATTAGCGTCAATAAGGATAGCTTCGGCGAAATCATCGACCCTTACGACGGTATGTCGGACCTATACAACAAGATCCTGCGCACACCGCTGGACCCCGACGTCACCTTTAGCGACGACCCGCTGCGCATGATGCGCGCCGTGAGGTTTGCCGCACAGCTAGATTTCATGATTTATCCCGACACTTTCGATGCCATAAAACGCAATGCCGAGAGGATAAAAATCATCACCAAGGAGCGTATCAACGACGAG
>CAZLJS010000279.1:0-2292 GCA_964559895.1 uncultured Sangeribacter sp. | reverse complement strand
TGCTTCGGCATCGTCATCGAGAAAGTGCCTGCAGCGCTGACAGCACGCGTGGCTTCGGAGCTCACCATACCTATCATCGGCATCGGTGGCGGCCCCGCAGACGGCCAAGTATTGGTTATGCACGACATGCTAGGCATCAACAAGGGCTTCTCACCCCGCTTCTTGCGCCGTTACGCCGACTTGGCGACCATCATGAACGACGCCGTGGGCAGATATATCGACGACGTCAAGAGCGGCGATTTCCCCAACGAGAAAGAATCTTATTAACCACAGGGCAAGATTGCATATACAGAACTTTTTTGCTATCTTCGCACTCCTGAACTAATATAGCTCACAATTACTAACAATTTAAAATTTAACAATCATGGCAGAAGAACAGAACAAAAACCAACTTCAAATACAATTACGTCCGGAACTTGCTGATGGCAAATTCAGCAACCTCGCAATGATCGGCCACGGCCCCAACGAGTTCCTTATCGACTTCATTTTCGCCGCACCCGGCATGCCCCAAGCACCGGTAGTAAGCCGCGTCATCATGACTCCCGAGAACGCTAAACAACTTCTCTTTGCCCTCCAGGACAATGTCAACAAATATGAGAAGAACTTCGGTGAGATCAAACCCAAACGTGGCAACGGCGGCAACGTTTCACCTTTCGGTACTAACTAATCCAAGTTTGTAAATATCTTATCAGCCCTACTCGCTGAGAAGACTTAAACTATAAAAGAGATGGAAAACAATCTATGCATATATAACTCGCTGAAACGAGTTAAGATGCCGTTCAAGCCCATACACCCCGGATTGGTGGGCATGTATGTGTGCGGTCCCACAGTATATGGCGACGCGCACCTGGGCCACGCTCGCCCCGCCATCACTTTCGACATTCTCTTCCGCTACCTCACTTATCTGGGTTATAAGGTGAGATATGTGCGCAATATCACAGATGTAGGGCATCTCGAGCACGACGCAGACAGTGGCGAGGATAAGATAGCGAAAAAGGCCCGCTTGGAGCAGCTCGAACCGATGGAAGTGGTGCAGTATTACCTCAACAGATACCACCACGACATGGAGGCGCTCAACGTGCTCCCGCCATCTATCGAGCCCCACGCTTCAGCCCACATCATCGAGCAGATACAATACGTGCAGCGCATCCTCGACAATGGATATGCCTATGTCAGCAACGGCTCCGTATATTTCGACGTTGAGAAATACAACAAGGACTATGGCTACGGCATCCTCTCGGGACGCAACATCGACGATATGCTCAACACTACCCGCACGCTCGACGGCCAAGAGGAGAAACGCAATCCGTTGGATTTCGCCCTTTGGAAGAAGGCGTCGCCCGAGCATATCATGCGTTGGCCCTCACCATGGAGCGACGGCTTCCCCGGATGGCACCTCGAGTGCAGCACCATGGGCGAGAAATACCTCGGCTCTACGTTTGACATCCACGGCGGTGGCCTCGACCTGCTATTCCCTCACCATGAGTGCGAGATAGCGCAGAGCGTGGCCGCGCAGAAGAAACAGGCTGTCAACTACTGGATGCACAACAATATGATCACCATCGAGGGTAAGAAGATGGGTAAATCCTACAACAACTTCATCACCCTGGAGGAGTTCTTTGAGGGGCGTCACCCCTTGTTGTCGCAGCCATTCTCACCGATGGTGATACGCTTCTTCATCCTGCAAGCGCACTACCGCAGCACTGTGGATTTCAGCAACGACGCCCTATGTGCCGCCGAGAAAGCGCTCAAGAAGATGCTGGAGGGCTATAGACGTCTCCAGTCGCTCCTTCCTGCAGAGAAGAGCAGCGTGGAGATGCCCAATTTCATGGCACTCTGCTCCGAGGCTATGGACGACGATCTGAACACTCCTATTGTGATTGCACACCTCTTTGACGCTTGTCGCATCATCAACTCTGCCACAGACGGCACTGCCACCCTCTCCGCCGAGGATATACAGATGCTGAAAGTGCTGTTCAAGACCTTCTTGGAGGACATCTTGGGCATAAGAGTAGCGCAAGAGGCCGGCGACAACGGCAATATGAAGGCGTTCAGCGGCGCTGTAGATCTCTTGATGGAGATACGTGCCAATGCCAAAGCAGCAAAGGACTGGAGCACCTCAGACCTTATTCGCGACAAACTGGCCAAGCTGGGATTCAAGATCAAGGACACCAAGAATGGTGCCGAATGGTCGTTGGAATAGCAGCTTAGTATGATGCTATAAGTAGCGCCGATCCCGCATGGGACCGGCGCTATTGTTTTTTTATTATAAGATTTATAAGAATTATCAGA
>CAZLJS010000278.1:0-2318 GCA_964559895.1 uncultured Sangeribacter sp. | reverse complement strand
GAAATCGTGGAGATTTCGGGTTGGCTTATTATGTTGTGGCGGGGGATTGTCGCTACTGTTTGAATATATCCTTGATGGAGCCGATGGAACTGAGGATGCCTGTGGCTTCGTAGGGGATATATACGGTTTTGTTGTCCTTGCCGGTGGTCATGTTCTGCAGGGCTTCGATATATTTTAGCGCTAGCATGTATGACCCTGGGTCGGTGTTTGTCTGGCGGATGGCTTCTGTGATGCGGCGCAATGCTTCAGCCTCGCCTTCGGCTTGCAGTATCTTGGCACGCGACTCACCTTCGGCACGAAGTATCTCCGACTCTTTCACGGCAGCGGCACGGTTGATCTGCGACTCCTTCTCACCCTCACTGCGCAGGATGAGCGACTTCTTTTCACCTTCGGCTTTGAGAATCTCGGCACGGCGGTTGCGCTCTGCCTGCATCTGTTTCTCCATGGCTACTCTCACTGACTCGGGTGGTGTGATGTCTTGGAGCTCTACGCGGTTGACCTTTACGCCCCATTTGTTGGTAGCGTCGTCGAGGATGGTCTGCAGTTTGGCGTTGATGGTGTCGCGTGAGGTGAGCGTCTCATCCAGTTCCAATTCGCCGATGACGTTGCGCAAAGAGGTTTGGGTGAGCTTCTCGATGGCGTTGGGGAGGTTTTCTATCTCATACGCCGCCTTCTTGGGATCTACTATCTGGAAGTAAAGGAGGGCGTTGATTTCTGTGGTGACGTTATCGCGGGTGATGACTTGCTGTGAGGGAAAGTCATATACCTGTTCGCGGAGGTCGATGACGCTGGTGTTGGATATCTGCACCATCCCTTTGCCGAAGCCTCGGTTGACCTCTTTGCGGCTATATATCATCTTTGGTTTGTCGATAAAAGGCCAGATGATGTTCAAGCCGGGTGATAGCACGCTGTGGAATCGTCCCAGGCGCTCTATGACGCGAGTCTCTGACTGAGGTACCACTTTGATGCTTTTGGATATGATGATAATCACAGCCAATAGTAGTATAATTACGAATGCTAGTCCCATAATGTGATGTGTTTAAAATTGATATGTGGGTTAATTAATGTGCTGCTCGGGTGTTGATTTTCTTGCCCGAGGCATCGTATGTGTAAATCCAGCTACCGTTGCGGGTTACGAAAGTGTTGCCCGAGACAGCTATGACGTCACCGATAGAGGAGTGTGACAGGGTCTTGTATTTGCGGCCTTCGGCGTCGTAGAGGTATATCCACGAGCCGTTTTGAGCTACGAAGAAGGAGGCGCTCCAGCCCACGATGTTGCCTGTGGTGTTGACGCTGAGAGTCTTGTATTTTCTGCCGTTTTCGTCGTAGAGATAATACCACGAGCCGTTGCGGTCGATGGCGGAGATGCTGCGCGCCCACGATAGTAGTGGTGTCAGCGCTAATATTGTGATAAGTATAAGTTTTTTCATAATTAGGGGTGCTAAGCAGGTGTCACAGTGAGGATTATGCTGTCGTAGCCCTCTATCTCCACGGTGGTGCCGGAAGCTATCTCTGCTTCGGCGTCGAGGGATACGGCGAGCCAGTTGTCACCGTCGATTTTGACGCGCCCGGGGTGGTCGCTGCGTATATCTTGCACTACGGTGGCTTTGCGCCCTATGAGAGCGTCCATGTTGCTGGCTTTCTTTGCGGTGTCACCATCCTTGGCGTAGCGGCGGCGGAAGTATGGTCCGGCGACGATGAATGTCACCAGAGCCACGATGGCGAGGACGCATATCTGCCAGGTGATGTTAGCACCGGCAATGCAGGTGATGAGCCCTGCCAGGCAGCCTACGGCCAAGCAGAAGGTGGTGAGCCAGTAGGTGGCGAGCTCTACTATGATGAACGAGATTAAGAGTATTAGCCAAAAGATCCACGTTTCCATGTTGAAGATAGTTTAAGTTGTGGTAAAAAGTGGTTTAAGAGATGATTATTTGTTGATGTGGTAGGGGCGCTTACGCGGGGATTCGGGGTAGCAACTACGGGGAATTGCCGTGCTAGAGGAGTGCTTGTGATAGTGCGTTTTCCAGCTCAATGCCGGTCACTTTCACGTGTATGGAGGAGTCTTTGGTGATGGTGATGTTGCCTGTCTCTTCCGACACAACGATGCACATAGCGTCGGTGACTTGCGAGATACCCAGGGCGGCGCGGTGGCGTAGTCCCAGGTTCTTGGGCAGACTCATATCGTGGCTGACGGGGAGGATACATCCCACGGAGGTTATGCGGCCGTTGGTGATGATCATGGCGCCGTCGTGGAGGGGCGAGTTTTTGAAGAAGATGTTTTCGATAAGGCGCATATTGATGTCGGCGTCTATCTTGTC
>CAZLJS010000277.1:0-2319 GCA_964559895.1 uncultured Sangeribacter sp. | reverse complement strand
AACGGTGAATTAGGTTCTTTCTTATCTACAAACAGCAGTGGCAGCCTCCCGAAGCGCGACGCTACGCACACAGGTAGTCACAGCAGTAAAATAGGAATGGTTAACATCAAAGATGGCGGGTAGCATTTGCTATCCGCCATCTTCTCATAGCATAAGAGCGAAGTCTATCTAAAACTGCAATCAATAATTTACAATTTTTACTACATTTTTCAGACCATTTTTGAAGCGAGTGACTTTGATGACTATACCGGAATAATTAGCTGGTACTTTATTACCACATACATCATAATAAACTACAGACTCAATGTCAAGGGAATCTAAAGTGCATATACTATCAGTGTTGAAGTCTATGTCGCATCGGGCTGCATTCTCTACCATACAGTCAGAAGGGGTGTCTGTCTTTTTATTGACAATAGCGATCACCTCCATATCCTCCTGTTTCCAGCTTTCATCATATTGGAATTGGCAGGAGTAATCAAATTCGTCATCGCTATTCCAAGAGATAGCGTCGCCCCATGTGCTGTTCACGTCACGATTGACATGATTGTGGATAAAGGCTTTGGAGGTACCTGCACCTGATTGTCGGTGGGCTTCTATATTGTTTTCTATAAGGAACACTGTGATATTATAGTCTTCAGCATCGAAATACCAGTCTTTGGCGCCATGAATATTGACGGTGATTAAACCTGAATCGGCATCGTAACTTGCAGATGGCATAATGGCACAATGGGCCTCCACGGCTAATTTGGCGTCGAATTTAGCTGACATAATATCTACGCTACCAACCACGGAACACATTGCTCCGGAGGTCTCATCGGGAGTCCTGTCGTACATCACCATCGGGGCGGCGTTGGCACCAAGCCATAAATATTCTTGGTCGGCGGGGATGGTGAGCCAATCTGTCATATATCCGGCATGGTGGCATACAGCAAGCACGTAGTCGGAATATGGTTGGGTGTGAAGGGCCGTATTGATAATAGATGCCGCGGCGGGACAGTTGGAGCAGTACTCGGTGGTGAACTCTTCCAGCAATACCTTATGGGTATAGTCGTATTTCAAGTATTCCACATTGGTGGAGTAGGTATTGTCTGACTCATCATAGTCCGCTCCATCCTTTATCTCTTGGATGCTCAGTGTGACGGGCAATTCACGGCAATTCTCCTCCATGGTGGGGATAAAGCTGAAGGTATAATTGTATGTCTCACCGGGGGTTAATGCCTTAGCAATATTATTCACTATAGGCTCCATCCCCTCGATATAGCAAACGAGGTCAAAGCCTGAGACGTCTAAGGAGCCGTTGTTCTCTATTGACACACTGATAGGCGTTTCCACGTTGCGGTAGATGCGCTCCGGGATAGAGGTTTGTGTCAGCGATAGATTGTATTTAGGGAGATTGTCGGCGGTGATGACAGCTTCGATGCTTAAGCAGCCATCGTTGCTATTATCCACCCAGACCTCATCATTGAAATAGAAGGCTCCCGCGGTGGCGTCTCCAACCACAGATATAGGGTATGACGTTCCGGATAACACTACGGTATAACCGACGTATAGGTCCTCACCTTCGGCAATGGCATAGGGGGTGTCAAAGGCAATTTCGTTCCATCCTTTAGCGATCTCCGCTTTCTCCAAGGACTTTTCTGCGAGGTTCTCTCCGGAAAGGGAGTTGCGCACCCACGCTGTCAAGGAGGAGACGTTGAGCTTAGACGCCAAGCCGATGCGAAGGTTAGTCACTTGTACGTTCTCATAATTGGCAATCATTTCAGCGGGGAACAGAGCCGCGGCGGAGACAGTGCCACCTCCCGACTTACCTATCTTGCTGGATGTTTGCACCTCGCCTTTGCAGTATGTGAGGCGCATTTGTGCCGTCGTTTCCCCTTTGAGGGAAGCTACAGTAAGCATCATGATGATGCTTACTATAACTTTTATTCTGAGATATAAGCTTGAATTCATATGATAAAGCTAATATTATTTCACTATCTTTTCGACTCTGATACTACCATCGGAATAGGTGGTCTTGCGGATCACTAAACCGGAAGTCTCTGCGGAGACTCTGATGCCGTTAATGTTGAAATATTCCACATTTACCACATCACCTTGTCCGGTGATGGCGTTTACTGAAGATGATTTGGCTTTCACCGAGATATCGTCAAGAAGGATGTATTCGATCCAATCGTCAGTGCAATGACGGAATATGATGCTACCGGTCTTTCCTGCCAAAGCGTCGAGAGAGATCTCTTTCTCTGCATAATCCATTCCTGAGAGAGTCTCTGTGAGCAATAACTCAGCAGAATCGAGGTCATCTTTAGAACCGAAATATAC
>CAZLJS010000276.1:0-2322 GCA_964559895.1 uncultured Sangeribacter sp. | reverse complement strand
ACTTCATACATACCAACGGAGAAGCTGGGATCTGTCTGATAGCCGGGGAACGGCACTTTCACTGAAGGATCGCAATAGATGGCCAAGAGGAGGAATACCAATGCCAATGCTGCTACCGCGATAAGCATGGTGCGGCTGGATACCTTACCACCGATGACACCGCCTACGAAACGGCCCACAAGCATCAACAACCAGTAGATACCTACCAACGCTGTTGCCACTGTAGCTGCCATCTCAAGACCGCCATCTGCCACGCTACTCGTCATATAGAGGTTAGCCATATTGGGGATACCTACCTCAACACCTACATAGAGGAAGATGGCAAGTACGCCAAGCACATAGTGACGGAAGCCGAACACTTGCGCCAATTTAGGCTCATTCTTTTTCTCTGCTTTACCATTCTTCTTCATCTCGTCGAGGATAGGCTCGGGGAGCTTGGAGAGGGCAAGGACTACAAATGCGAGAACGAAGATGCCAAACGCTACGTAAAGCGCTGCACGGCCTTGTTCCAATGTAGCACCCTTAACAGATCCGCCAAGGAAGTAACCTACGAGGATCGGGCAGATAGTGGCGCCCAGTGAGTTGAGCGAGCCACCGAATTGAAGAAGTTGGTTACCGGTCTTACCGCCACCACCAAGGGTGTTAAGCATCGGGTTAACTACGGTATTGAGCATACACATAGAGAAACCAGCTACGAATGCGCCGATAAGATATACGGTGAAAATAGACTCCGGATTGAGGGCGCTTGATATCAGCATCAGGCCTACACCTACCAAACCGAAGATTACTGCCAATACGGCTGAAAATTTATAACCTTTCTTTTGAAGGATCATACCTGCCGGAAGACCCATAAACGCATACGCGATGAAGTTGGCAAAGTTACCAATCTGTGATTGGAAGTTGCTCAAGGACAGTTGTTCCTTTAGAATCACACCAAACGGATTCTGGAAACCGGTTACAAATGCTATCATAAAGAATAGCAAGAACATTACGATAATCGGTAATGTATAATTTTTCTTTTCCTGTGTCATGGTTAATTGTTCACGGTTAATTTATTATTCTAATGAAAGTATTAATCTTTTTGTTCAGTTGTTCAGCGGGTTAATACTGCGTTATTTCTTGCTATAGTCACGTTCGCCGAAGATGAAGCTGCCGATGCGGACCAGTGTTGAGCCATGCTTGACCGCCAATTTCCAGTCGTGGCTCATACCCATGCTGACCTCTTTGAAGTCGGGGAGATCAGCGCCATAGGTAGCCTTAATGTCGTCGAATGCCTGTCGGATAGCTGCGAAATCGGCGTTGATACGCTCCTCGTCGTCGGTATTTGACGCCATTCCCATCACTCCGCAGATGCGCACGTTCTTCATCTCGCGCCATTCACCGGCTTCAAGGTATTGAGCCAGCTCCTCGGGAAAGAATCCGAATTTTGTCTCCTCGCGAGCCACATGGACTTGCAGCAACACGTTGGTGACCACACCTTTGGCGAGGCTCTCCTTGTTGATAAGTGCTAAGAGACGTGGGGAATCGACGCTCTCAATCATGTCGGCGCGACCTACTATCTGCTTAACCTTATTTGTCTGGAGATGGCCGATGAAATGCCAAACGATGTCGTCGGGAAGCGTCTTTTGCTTCTCCAGTATCTCCTGCACTCTACTCTCTCCGAAACAGCGTTGTCCTGCCGCGTAAGCCTCTGTGATAGCTTCCGCGGGGTGGAACTTCGACACTGCCACGAGCCTTACTCCTGCGGGCAATTGGCTATTGATCTCGGCGAGAGCTTCGGCTATCATTGCTCATCCTCCTTTTTAGTCTCGGCAGGTTTGCTCTTGCCAAGGTCGATAGGATAAACGTCCATCAAGGGTGTCTCGGCGATAGACGCGATTTCAAAGTCGGCGGCGGAGCCTTTCATCCCCTCCATAAACCCTTTGAAGGCGCCTTCGAAATCTGAAGCCTGCACAAGGATAAAGCTTGCGGACTTCTTCTCCACGCCTGATTTCTCATCCAATGTGATAAAGTTGACCTTTACCATGAAATATCTATCACCGCTCTCATTCCAGAAAATCTCAGAGATTTTTGTCTTCTTAACAGCTGAGATGCTGAATTCACCGGAGATGTACGGTTTCATTTCCTCTATAATGCGAGCTTCCGCTTCTGTGAAGGATAGGGCGTCAACCAGATAAGGTTCGTTAACTTTCTTAACTGCGCCGTTTTCCATCATTTTATCGTAGCGCACTTTTGTCTCAAACCAGAGTGCCATTTTTTTAGTAAGTATTTTATTTAGCGCAAAATTAACAAATTTTCCTAAACAAGCGAAATTTTAATTCA
>CAZLJS010000275.1:0-2354 GCA_964559895.1 uncultured Sangeribacter sp. | reverse complement strand
AATTACAACTTCTATAGCGATAATTTCAACCGCTATTCCAAACATGAGCAATACAAAGATGCTCCCGGACATGGCCGTTTCGACCTGCCACACGTGGTTATCGTCATGGGCTATGACTTCGGCAAAGGCTGGTCCACGTATATGGAGATCGAGTTTGAGCATGGTGGTAGCGAGTCTGCCGTGGAGATAGAGTCGGAGGAATCCGGCGAGTATGAAGCCGAGGTGGAACGCGGTGGCGAGGTCGCCCTCGAGCAGTTCTGGATTCAGAAATCTTTTGGCAAGAAATTTAATATCCGTCTTGGTCACCAGATCATCCCCGTTGGCTTGACCAATTCCGCGCACCTTCCCACAGAATTCTTTACAGTGTTCCGTCCTGAGGGTGAGAACACTATCCTTCCCTGTACATGGCATGAGACAGGCGTAGAGGTATGGGGCCGCTTGGGTGATTGGCGCTATGAGGCTATGCTTGTCCCCGGTCTTGACTCCGACAGATTTGGCCGCGATGGCTGGATAGCAGACGCCTCCGGTTCCCCCTACGAGTTCAAAATCGGTAACTCGGTGGCAGGTGTGCTCCGCATCGACAACTATTCCGTCAAGGGCCTGAGAGTGGGCGTGAGCGGTTACGTAGGCAACTCCTTCAACAACTCCCTCTCCCGCTCCACTGCCGAGAAATACAAGAACGTGAAGGGTACCGTATCCATCGTTACCGCCGATGCTACTTATAAGGACCACAACATCTGGGCTCATGCTAGCTTTGACTGGGGTCATGTCACCAACTCCGCAGAGATTACTTCGTTTAACCAGAATTCATTCTCTACTAAAGATGACAACCTCTGTCCGCGCACTCCCGTCGCCTCCGACGCTATGAGCGCAATGGTCAACGTCGGTTACGACCTCTTCTCCCTCAGCGACAAACTTCGTAAATCAGGCCAGAAATTCTACATCTTCGGCCAATATGACTTCTACGACTCTATGTATAAGACCGAGAAGAACGTCATCAAAAGCGACTGGTGCCGCAAAAACCGCTACACCATCGGTGTGAACTACTATCCGATGAAGCAGATAGTGTTTAAGGCTGAGTATTCCTACAGAAAATATCCGAAACCCTACAATAGTGAGCCCACCATCGCTGTCGGCGTTGCTTACTCAGGTTTCTTCCTCTAATCATCGTAAATAATCAAAAACAGATATGAAAATGAAAACAAAACTCTTATCCCTTTTCGCCATTGCGGCAATGGGTCTTTCTTTCGCTTCTTGCTCCGATGACGATCCTACACCGAGCAACGAGACTGACAACACTCAGATGCAAACAGTCACCGACCATTACGTTAACCAAATCGTAATACCGGTTTATACCAACCTTGCCAACGCCACTACCAATCTTCTCGAGGCTGTAGAGGCACTCCAGGCATCCCGCACCGACGCTAATGTGCAACTCGCTTGCGAGGCTTGGAAATCCAGCCGTCAATGGTGGGAATGGAGCGAGGCCTTCCTCTTCGGCGCCGCTACCAACTATGGTATCGACCCCCATATCGACACATGGCCTTTGGACCGCACCGAGCTTGAGAAACTCCTCAAAAATCAATCACAAATCGAGTCCCTCACCGCTGAGTCAGCCGGCAACAACTTCGGCCCCGGCCTCCTCGGTTTCCATGGCTTGGAATACATAATCTTCCGCGACGGTCAACCCCGCAGCGCTTCTGCTATCTCCGACAATGAAATGATCTACGCCGTAGCCGTAGCAGGCGACCTCTGCTATCAGACTTACCGTCTTGAGGCTGCGTGGGCTGGTATCGACAATATCGCCGCTTCAAAACGCGAAATCCTTGAGGATCTTGAGATGGAGCCCACCGACAACTTCGGCGACTACATGATCAACGCAGGTAAAGCCGGTTCCGTTTACAAGACTCTCGGCGACGCTATCGAGGAGATGATCGACGGTTGCGAGACTATCGCTGACGAGGTTGCCATGACTAAGATTGGTAAACCTTACACCGGTGAGGATGTCAACTACATCGAGTCTCCTTACTCCTGGAACTCCCTCCAAGACTTCGAGGATAACATCCGCGGCATCCAATTCGTTTACCTTGGTGGTCTCACCGGTCAACAGAATTCCGCTAAATCCCTCAGCACCCTCATCGCTTCCAAGAGCATCGCTGCCGACACTGCTATCCGCAACGCCATCGACAACGCCATCGCTAAGATCCAAGCTTGCCAGCATCCCTTCGTGCAGAACTACAACACACCTGCCGTTCAAGCTGCCATCAACGCTTGCACAGAACTTACAGACGCTCTCCACGATGCTAAGAATTATATCAACGATTAATATTCATTCATAGAGTGAACCGGAAGGG
>CAZLJS010000274.1:0-2360 GCA_964559895.1 uncultured Sangeribacter sp. | reverse complement strand
TACACTGCTGTCCCAGGACTCATATAGGCAATCCCCATTAAAAATCTACTGACCCACCCTTTCCCTTATTGAAAAATCTACTGATCTCGGAGCATCCCTCTCCGTCATTGAAAAATCTACTGACCGAAAAATCATCAAATGTTGGTATTTCGTGTATGTGAGATTTTCATTTCCTTTGCAGTGGATTATGAATAGACTAATTGTTGCAACATTATCAGGAATACTATTTCACGCTACGGCAGCCCTGGCTACGGAAATCCCGGTCGATACCGTCATGCTGCAGGAGGTGGAAGTGTCTGCTATTAAGCAGAATATGGTGAGCGCGAAGAAAGCCGGCGCTTATACTCTCGTGGATAGCAAGCAGCTTCAGAATCTCAATATCAAAGCACTGAAAGGTATCAGCGACGTGGTGCCAAACCTATATATCCCCGACTATGGCTCCCGCATCACATCCTCAATTTATGTGAGGGGACTGGGCGCACGTATGGACCAACCCGCTGTGGGGCTCATCATCGACAACCTCCCCGTGCTCAATAAGGATGCTTATGACTTCGACGTGCCCGATATGGTGAAAGTGGAGATGCTTCGCGGACCCCAATCCACGCTATATGGCAGAAACACGATGTGCGGATTAATCAATATCACCACCCTTTCCCCCTTGCGCTATCAAGGCCTGAGACTGGTAGGGGAGTATGGTAGTGGCAACACATGGCATGGCTCGGTAGGCTATTATGCCGCACCGTCGCAGACCGTGGGTGTGGCTGTCATAGGCTCATTCAACTCCACAGATGGCTTTTATCGCAACCAATACAATGGCGAGAAGGTGGGCCGTGAACGCCAATGGAGCGGCCGCGCTAAGCTGGAATGGCAACCTTCGGGCAAATTCTTGCTGCAAAACGTAGCGTCTATATCCAATCTCAACCAGAGCGGTTATCCGTATGAATACCTCAAAACCGCTGAGATTAATTACAACGACACCTGCTTCTATCGCCGTCTGGTCTTCACCGACGGGCTTACCATGAAGTGGAACCACCGCGGATTCACCCTCTCAAGCATCACCTCATTCCAGTATATCGACGATAATATGACCCTTGACCAGGACTTCTTGCCGATCGACTACTTTACCCTCACACAGAAGAAACATGAGTATGCGTTCACGCAGGACTTCGTGGTGAAGAGCCGCAAACCGCTCCACGACCGCTATACATGGCTCGTGGGACTATTCGGCTTCTATAAGCATAACAATATGTGGGCTCCGGTGACATTCAAGAACGAGGGTATCGCCAACCTGATAGAGTCACATCGCAATAGTGCCAACCCATATTACCCTATCGACTGGGATACTCGTCAGTTCACGCTAAACAGCGATTTCACCATCCCTACCTATGGCGTGGCGCTCTATCACCAATCAGATATTAAATTCGGAAATTTCAGCGCGGCTTTAGGCCTGCGACTCGACTATGAGCACTCAGCGCTTGATTATCACAGTCAGTGTTCCACAGGCTACGACGTCTATCATCGCGACGATGCTTCCCAACCCTTGGAATATTTCCGTCACGTAGATATAGATATCAACGACCTCGGCAACTTCTCCAACCATTTCCTGGAGCTACTGCCCAAGTTCACCCTCTCCTACGCATTGCCAACCCTCACAGATGGCACCCTTTACCTCTCCGTCTCTAAGGGATATAAGGCAGGTGGATTTAATACCCAGATGTTTAGCGACGTGTTGCAGCAACGCCTCATGGGACTTATGGGCATCGGAGCCTCCTACGATGTCGATAAAATCGTTAGCTATAAGCCCGAGAAGAGCTGGAACTATGAGGTGGGGACGCACCTCTCCTTTCTCAATGGACGTCTCAAGACCGAGGCCTCCCTCTTCTACATAGATTGCCGCGACCAACAGCTCACCTGCTTCCCCGATGGCAACACCACAGGACGCATCATGACCAACGCCGGTAAGACACGCAGCTTTGGCGGTGAACTATCGGTCAACTATCGTTTCGCACAGCTGCCGCTCAATCTCCTGCTATCCTATGGATATACCAACGCCAAATTTCGCGAGTTTGACAACGGCAAAGGTGACTTCGCCGGAAAATATATCCCCTATTCCCCATCCAACACCCTCTTCGCGCAAGCCGCTTATACTATTACGATAGGGGAGGAGTGGCTCAACAATATCGAGGTGGCAGCCAACATGCGCGGCATAGGCTCTATCTATTGGAACGAAGAGAACAGCGTCAAACAACCATTCTATGCACTGCTAGGTGCCTCCGTGACCCTCAATGCAGGTAACTGCGACCTCCAATTCTGGGCAGAAAATATCACCGACACAAAACATTCTACCTTCTATTTCGTTT
>CAZLJS010000273.1:0-2364 GCA_964559895.1 uncultured Sangeribacter sp. | reverse complement strand
ATGTTGTTTCCAATTTGCAATTGCTATCTCTTTGCTGGAGTTGGCATAGCAGTATTCGCAAAGATGTGGACAGGTGTTGTATTCACCTATGTCCTTACTTTTCATGCAACCGCAAGCTATACGCTGTCCTTTGTCGCGATTATCCTTTTTGATTTCTACAAATCTACCATCGGGCAACACTATAGCGTTCTCAGGAATCGGTTCAAATAATGATGCTTGACAAATTTCTGCGCCAAGGAATTTCATCAGTTCCGGTGATTTATACCCAAAGCGAACCATAAGGTGGTCGTCGACACAATGGTTATGCTCAACACCTGGTAAATCCGCGGCCTCACCACATGTAGCCAGCTGATAATTCCAACCTTTCTCTTGATTGAGTTTGACCAAACGCTGAGCAAACTCTATCATTTGCTCTTTTGTCCAATCAATATAGTTAATATGGCTTCTTTCAAGATTAGCTTTAACCTTACGATAAGAGACTATATCCGCAAAACTAAAAACAAGTTTCTCTGTATATTTTTTTAGCTGATCACCTATATTTTCAATCTTACGAAGCAGCTTATCCATATCTATTTGGTCGGTAAGGATTAGAGGGTCAAAGCGCCACACAACAGCGCCCTTTCCAATCTTATTCACGAGCAGTTTGAATGTCTCAATACGCTCTGCAAGTGGTTTCACGCCCCGCTCAAGACCTTCCTCTTCGTAGTCATTAAGCGTGTATTGGATGTAACAGCCTATACCTCGATCTTTTAGATAATCCAAATGCTCAAGCAATGGTCGCGGATTCTTTGACCAGAAAACAATAAACTTGGTATTCTCATAGCTAACGTAGCTTCTTACACCATTAAAAGGATTAGTCCACGCTGAGAAACCGACTTCCAACCGATGAAAGAACCAATCGACATAGAAAGCCGGTATGTCGGTGCTTCTACTAGCAGAGACAATAACCGGAGACTGTGCTTTTACAAGTCCTCCATTGATACGTAAGTCTGTATATTGCCAAATTGCCATTCCCTTAGGTTTTTGTTTTTCCAGACGTATCTAACAATATTGTACTATTTAGTTATACGTCATATATTATCACGTTCTAATGACAAATTTAGAAAAAATTTCATTCATTAACAATATTGCCGCAAAAAACCATTGCTACTGGGCGTAGAAGGTGATCCAGTTGGTGGCGTATTTGGTTTTTGCGGGGTGGATCTCAATGGGCGTTCCGGTGGCGTCTCTATACCATGAGTAGTTCCAGCCGGTTCCCATATCCAGATATAAGGCTTCGGTGGCGCCGACCTTCAACAGACTATTTATGAAGTCGCCAAACGCCATGACACCTTTTGTGTCTACAACCGCTACCTTCCCCCCTATCTTGCATAGTGCTCTGAACTCGTTGGAATTCGAGCTCTTCCGCATATGCGACACCTCTTTGCCATTATGTATCATCATCTCTTGCAAGAAGCCACAGCCACCGCGCTCTGCCGCTTTTTCTAATGCTCCGGCGATATTCTGATTGATAAACTTCGCTTCGCCATCGTAATATAGGAATGCTCCTGTGTTACGTTTGCAGCGAAATCCCCTCTCTTTCTTGCCTGCCGAGACATGATCTCCGGCTATATTGCCGTGCTTGAAAGTGTCAAGTAGTTCGCCGGTGAATGCAGCCTCTGCAAACATTATTACACTTTTATCGTTTTTCGAAGGCATCGAGCCACAGACAAGATCTATCTTTGTATATTGTGGGTAATATACGCGTAGGCCACAGGTATCAACGACTATCACGTTTGCGGATGATTTACTATCAATCGATTGCTGATCGGCTGCAAATGTAGATTTGCGATCTGTCCATAGATCGAAGAACATTTTGACGCGAGCGAAACATTCTCTGATGTTGTTCTTGATGCGGTTACGGCGGATATGCGACGGCAAAGCATTATAGCCGACAGCATTTAATCCATAGTGTTCTGCTAAATAGATGGAGCGCTGATTATGTCCCTTTTGCGATATGATTAATACCGAGTCAACGCCATAAACATCTTTCGCTTTTACTATAGAGTTCAACGTGCGAACGCCCTCATAATCCATAATGATTCTATCCTCAGGCACACCGCGTGCCATTAATGAATCCCTGATGGCAGCAGGCTCGTCACACCCTATCTTCTGAGTCTTCGTATAGTCACCGCCGCTGGCGATAATGTAGTCTACTTTACCGGCCTTATATAGCTCGTCGGTCGCCTTGATACGATTATCGAAATAGAAGTTGTGACCACCGGTTGGCGTTATCGGCGATGTTGCCAACAAAAGTCCATATTTGTAATGTGGCACCTTTTCTGCGTCATCATATATCTTACCGCGTGCATTGGCGACCACCAA
>CAZLJS010000272.1:0-2374 GCA_964559895.1 uncultured Sangeribacter sp. | reverse complement strand
AGAGGGCGTTTGAACGCCTTATCCCACAGGGCTTTACCTTCTATCCGGTGGATACCACCCGCTATTTTGCGGCGGAGCTGGACACCCCCGAGGATTTTAACCAGGCAAAAGCGCTGATACCAAAGGAGTTATATTAATGGCAAACTACGATATACGACCGCTTCAGCTGCGCGTGCTGGAGATTTTGAAAGGTGTTGATGCGGTGTGCCGCGAGCATGGCTTGCGCTATTATATCATGGCGGGGACGATGCTTGGCGCGGTGCGTCATGGTGGGTTCATCCCGTGGGACGATGATCTGGACATAGGTATGCCCCGCGCCGACTATGATAAGCTGATGACGCACTCCAAGGAGTGGCTTCCGGAGCCATTGGAGGCCGTTTGCGCTGAGAATGACGCCACCTATCCCCTACCCTTCGCAAAGATTCAGGACGCCTCTACGACGCTGATAGAGCGTATGCACCTCAAGTATCTGGGCGGTATATATATCGACGTGTTCCCCTTGGACGGCGTTCCAGCCGGAGCGTTGGCGCGACGATGGCATTTCGCCAAGCATGAGTACTATAAGAGGGTGTTGTATTTTATCTTTCGCGACCCGTATAAACATGGTCACGGTCCCTCATCCTGGCTCCCGCTGTTGGCTAGAAAGTTATATACCACTGCCGGGGTGCAACGCCATATACGCCGTCTGATGACAAAGGTGGATTTCGATGATTCACAGCTAGTTGTCGACTACGACGACGGCCTTCGCGGAGTGATGGATAAGTCGATATTGGGCGCACCCACGCCCGTGCTGTTTGAGGGTGTGACGGTGATGGGACTGGAGCATGCCGACAAGTATCTGTCGCAGAAGTATGGCGACTATATGACCATTCCCCCCGGCGATCACCAACGCCAACATAATTTCCATCTCTTGGACCTCAACCTCCCTTATTCAGAGTATAAAGGGTAATCAGCGCATTGCTAATAGGTTTGGTATAGCACAAGCGGAGAATAAGGGGTAGTTTGTCACCCAATCCTGTTTGGCATAAGGTAGCATGGAGAATCTTAAGCATTTAAGGTTCTCATTTTCATTATATATCATGCGTAGGGACTTAGCCTTCACATTTGTCTCAGCTTTAATCTCAATGGGTATCGGGTTGTCGTGATATTGCATTAAGAAGTCGAGTTCAAGCATAGAATTCTCTTTGCTATAGTAGTATGTGGGCATTCCATAAGGGATAACCTGTGATGCAAAATATAATTCCGAGAATGCCCCTTTGTATTCCGAGAATATGTTGTTGCCGATAATCATGCTGTCGGCAGATGTGTCGTTCATGGCTCCAAATAGACCTATATCCAGTATGAAGAGCTTGAAGGCATCTATATCCTCATAGAATTTTAGAGGTGTCGCTATCTTGTTGACACGCCGTATCTTATATACAATTCCGGAATCAATAAGCCATTGAATGGCGAGTTCAAACTCAGCAGCACGCGCTCCTTTCTTGACCGCACCATAGATGAATTTCTTGTTCTCTTTGACTAGTTGAGAAGGGATAGAATCCCAAACCATATTAATGCGTGCCACCTCTTTTGATGGGGCATGTTTTGAGAAATCCTGACGATATCCGGTGAGGATGCGTTTCTGAATCTCTCTGACACTGTTTATCTCCTGCGTTGATACATAGTGCTTTACCGCCTCAGGCATACCGCCGATGTAATAGTATAATCTGAGCATTTCTACGTAGGTGTCGTGGAGTGTTGTGATGATGTCGAAGTCGCAATCTATTAGGGCGGAGGCAAGCTTCTCCTTCCCCATGGCGAGTAGAAATTCGTCGAAAGTCATGGGGTAGATATTTAAGATGTCAACTTTTCCCACAGGGAATGATACCCCTTCATGAAGCGTAATGCCCAATAGCGATCCGGCTACGGCGATATGAATATCCGGTCGTTGTTCGTCGAAATATTTAAGTGCGGTGAGGATGATAGGTATCTCTTGCACCTCGTCAAGTACGATGAGTGTTTCTTGGTCAATGTCAAAACCTATTAATACAGAGAGCGAACGCAATATCCGGTCGATGTCGAAGTCTTGTTCAAAAACGCTTCTGAGCATGGCAGAGCCTTCGCATGTGAAATATGCGAGATTCTTGAATTCGTTGGTCCCAAATTCATTTAATAGCCATGTTTTGCCTACTTGTCTGGCGCCATTTATGATTAGCGGTTTTCGGTTGGGATTGTTTTTCCATGTAACCAGCTGATTATAAGCGTTTCTTTTCATTGTTTACATTTTTCTTGACGAATAATCGCTGCAAAATTACATTTTTTGGACGAATAATCACTATAAAATTACATTTTTTTGGACGAATAATTGCTGTAAATTTACATTTTTCCGGACGAA
>CAZLJS010000271.1:0-2380 GCA_964559895.1 uncultured Sangeribacter sp. | reverse complement strand
GTCGTCCCGGAAGACGCCAACCTCCTGCAATTGGACTCGTGGAGTTACGAAATCCCCTTCGATATACAGAGCGATTCGGAGTGGCAAATCGAGACGACCGGCGATATCTGTTACGCCTATCCTGACGCCGGTACGGGCAACGCTACGGTGAAGCTCTGCATCGTAGACAACGACGAAGAGACGTCTCGCACCGGTGAGCTGCACGTCATCTTCCCCAAAGACACCTCGAAGAACAAAACCTATCAGCTCCGACAGTTAGGCGAAGCGGACTACAGCGAGAATGCGGTCTCCATCACCTTAGGCAACCGTATTTACGCTGTGGGCTATAGCTACAATGCGAACGCAGGCTATGCTTCGGTCAACGCTGTGAAAAAGCCTATTTTGCGCTTCGTTAAGGCCGTGAATGACGAGACTATTGTGTTCGGCCCCACCAATGCCACGTTTGACATTCAGACTTACACAGGCTCCAGCATCTCGAAGATTTCTAGCGACTTGGCCACCAAGGCTCATCTGTCCGGTAAGGAGGGTGGATTCACGGGCGAAATTAAGGCCAGCTTCGATTATAACACGTTCAATTCGAACAACTATGAATACGCGCTGACCTATATTAATATGGCCATTATGACTGTCGATTGTGAAGCAAACTTGTCACAGATGCGCGACAGTAATCAGTATATGTTGCCGGAGGCATATAAGGCAATCAATGGTCTGGACCCGGTGTATGCGGGCGTATCTGGCATCAAAAAGCTGGTGAAAGACTATGGTACCCACATGGTGGTGCGCTCTAAGATGGGTGGCCGTCTGACCTATTCTATGTGGTTGGATATTAGCAAAATCACGTCGGCCTATGATATCAAGGCTTATGCGGAAGCCTCCTATAAGACTAAAGTGGCCAGTTTGGATATGGGCGCTTCGGCGGACGAGACGTATAAGAAATCGTATGAGGAAAATTCCTCTAAGTGCAACAAGAAGTTGGCTGTCTTGGGCGGTAATAGAAACTTGGCCATTAAGCTCAGTGAGGACTTCTCGGAAGCTAATTTGAATGCATGGCGCGAAAGCTTGTCGGAATCTACGATGGCCTTGGTGGACTTTGGCGATGACGACTCGGATGCATCTCTCATCGCGTTGTACGAATTGGTGGATGAAACCAAGTATCCGGAACGTTATGCAGAATTTCAGGCATATATGGAGGGTGAGGAAATCGCACAGGATTATCCCTCTATCGCCATGACGTATGACTGTGGCACCGCTGCAAAAATTACGATTCCTACATTTAGTCAAGATAGCCGTGCGTCCTTGATTAAGGAGGTGAGAGTGGAGGGACAAGCGGTTGCCGAAATCTGTGAGGAATACATCCCGCTCATCAATAAGCAATCGCGTGTGACTGTGGTGTACCCGATTCTCAACAACAAGACCTACTACAATATGGGTTACTTCTTGGGGAATGCGTCTCACCAGCCCGCTCGTGTATCATGGGTGAATGATGAATTGACGATTTCATCATACTCCGACGAAGCGTATGGCACTAATGAGGTCATTTACATCAAGGGTTCTAATATCACACGCACAGCACCTGAAGGTACAGTCTTTGAGGGTGAAGTTTTAGACAAAACGATGACGGGAACTAAATCAATACCAGAAAGAGACTACCTATATAATCATGGTATGAGCGAGGACGTCGTTTACGATTATCCTTTAGTAAAAATATTTAATCATGTGTGGACGAGAGCAGATTATCAAAGTTGTAGACTAAATGATGGAACTGTGATGGAGATAAGTGAGCCTGATAGTGGAGATCTTGCCCCAGAAAGTGAATATGGGAAAATGAGTAGAGTTGTGCATCATGAGGATACGCTTTATTATGTATCGAATGCTGCTGCCAATGAACGTCTTGCTCCTTTAGGTTGGAGAGTTGCGTCGGCGTCTGATTATAGAACCATACAATCGATACTTGTTAATAATGGAATCTCTACACCTGCGTTAGCTATGAATCCAGAGGGTATTACAGGATTCGAAGCAGAGTATAGTGGTTGGTGTTATACTTTTAAGCTGCATCCGGATTACCCTATTGGTGCTCCGAATTGGTCTTTGCTACAATATGTGTATAAGAAAAGTTCGGAACAAGCTGAATATGTTACATCAGATAGTTGCCACGTTACTCTGACGAAAAGTGGATCGATGGCTGTCGAAGAGACTGACGATATGTACGCCAGATCTGTCCGCATGGTCAAAGAATAAAAAATCTCCGTCCTGTCATAACTACCTTTTCGGCCCTTAGGTGGCTGGAAAGGTAGTATTTTTTGATGCAGCATCGAGGAGCGCATACGCTATCGCTATATTGACTTATCACCCTCGCAATAAATGTCAAATAATGGGGTAA
>CAZLJS010000270.1:0-2403 GCA_964559895.1 uncultured Sangeribacter sp. | reverse complement strand
CGATCATCACCTCCAAGGCGCAAACCACCCGCCACAGAATCATGGGTATCGTCAATACCGACGAATACCAGATAGTATATTCCGACACTCCCGGTGTGCTCAAACCCAAATACAAGCTACAGGACGCTATGCTCGACTTCTCGCAAGGCGCCCTCACCGACGCTGATATCCTCATCTACGTCACCGACACCGTGGAGAACCCCGAGAAGAACAAAGAGTTCCTGGACCGCGTGGCCAAGGAGCAGATACCCGTCTTCTTGGTAATCAACAAGATAGACCTCTTGCACAACAATGCAGACCTCAACCCATTGGTGGAATCCTGGGCACAGCGCCTCCCCAACGCCACTATCTTCCCCATCAGCGCGAAAATAGACTTCAACGTCAACAATCTCAAGCAAGCCATCGTGGACCATCTCCCCGTGTCGCCGCCATTCTTCGGCAAGGACGCGCTCACCGACAAACCGGCGCGCTTCTTCGTCACCGAAATTATCCGCGAGAAGATACTGCAACTCTACGACAAAGAGGTGCCATATAGCTCCGAAGTCCTCGTAGAGAAGTTTGACGAGAGCGAAAACAGCATCCATATCATGTCGGTGATATACGTGGAGCGCGACAGCCAGAAGGGTATCCTCATCGGCAAAGGGGGCGACAAGATCAAGAAGGTAGGCACCGAGGCCCGCAAGGACATCGAGACCTTCTTCGGCAAGAAAGTGTTTATAGAACTATACGTGAAGGTGGAGAAGGACTGGCGCAACCGCGAGAATAAGCTCCGCTCATTCGGCTATATCGAGTAAGGCACGCCACGGAAACCCGTGCACGCGCTAACAATACAGGTAAAAACAAACAACGAAAACAGCAGCAAACAATATGAGCAAAATAGTAGCGATAGTAGGACGCCCCAACGTGGGTAAATCCACGCTTTTCAACCGCTTGACGCAGACACGCACCGCCATCGTGGACAACACGGCGGGCACTACCCGCGATCGTCAATACGGCCACGTCGATTGGCAGGGCCGCGAATTCTCCATCATAGACACCGGTGGCTGGGTGGTCAACTCCGACGATATCTTTGAGGAAGAGATCAACAAGCAGGTGGAGATAGCCATCCAAGAGGCCAACGAGATACTCTTCGTGGTTGACGCCTCCAATGGCATCACCGACCTCGACGACCACGTAGCAGCGATACTGCGCCGTTCCAAGAAGCCGGTCATCCTGGTTGCCAACAAAGACGACCTGGGCGACGCCCGCTTCAACGTGCCCGAATTCTACGCCTTCGGATTGGGCGACCCATACTCCATCTCCAGCGCCAACGGCTCCGGCACAGGTGAGCTCCTGGACCGCGTAGTGGAGCTTCTGCCCGTGCAGGACGACGACACCCCCGAGGAGGAGGACGTGCCCCGCTTCGCCATCGTAGGACGCCCCAACGCCGGCAAATCATCGCTTATCAACGCCTTCATCGGTGAGGAACGACATATAGTGACCGACATCGCCGGCACTACCCGCGACTCTATCTATCACCGCTACAACAAGTTCGGCCTCGACTTCTATCTCGTCGATACCGCGGGTATCCGCAAGAAACAGAAGGTCAACGAGGATATAGAATACTACTCGGTGATACGCTCGGTGCGCTCCATCGAGAATAGCGACGTCTGCATCCTCATGATCGACGCCACACGCGGCATCGAGGCTCAAGACGCCAACATCTTCGGCCTTATCCAGCGCAACCGCAAGGGTCTGGTGGTATGCGTCAACAAATGGGACTTGGTGGAGGATAAGTCAGTAGAGTCACAGAAACGCTTTGAGACAGCCATCAGGAGCCGTTTCGCGCCCTTCACCGACTTCCCCATCATCTTCACCTCAGCACTCACCAAACAGCGCATATTCAAGGTGCTGGAGACCGCTATCGAGGTTTACACAAACCGCAAACGCCTCATCCCCACATCGCAGCTCAACAACTATATGCTCGAGGTGGTGGCGCAGACACCGCCCCCTGCCAACAAGGGCAAATACGTCAAGATAAAATACGTGACAATGCTCAAGGACTCCATCGTCCCCACATTCGTCTTCTTCTGCAATCTGCCACAATGGGTCAAAGAGCCATACCGCCGATTCCTGGAGAACAAGATACGCGAGAAATGGAATTTCCACGGCACCCCCGTAGCTATCTTCATGCGCGAAAAATAAGCGAGCGAAACAGCACCGCTAATGCAATGCGTAATTAGCAAATTTTTATTACCTTTGTAGTGGTGAAAATTAACCTGTTTTGAATAATAAAAAACGAAATATATAAATGGCAAAAGAGGAATTAACCGAACAGGAGGTAGTGCGCCGCCGCTCACTACAGACACTGCGCGACATGGGCGTAGAGCCCTATCCCGCAGCAGAGTATCCTGTCACCGGACA
>CAZLJS010000269.1:0-2432 GCA_964559895.1 uncultured Sangeribacter sp. | reverse complement strand
CGTGCTTTCTGTTTCTGCATCTCCTCGTCGAAAGCGGCGTTGTCGAGAGTCATGCCCTTCTCTTTGAGGATGAGCTCTGTGAGGTCCAAGGGGAAGCCGTAGGTGTCGTATAGAGTGAATGCATCTTTACCGCTGATGCAAGTCTCACCTTTCTCTTTAGTGGCTGCGATGACAGAGTCAAGCAGTCTGATGCCATTGTCGAGGGTGCGTAGGAAGGAGTCTTCTTCCTCTTTGATTACCTTCTCAATCAATGTTTGCTGTGATGGTAGCTCGGGATAAGCTTTGCCCATGCTCTCGATCAAAGTGGGGATAAGTTTCCAGAGGAACGCCTCTTTCTGGTCGAGGAATGTGTATGCGTAGCGGACAGCGCGGCGCAAGATGCGGCGAATCACGTATCCCGCTTTAGCGTTGGAGGGGAGCTGTGAGTCGGCGATGGAGAATGCGATAGTGCGGACGTGGTCTGCTACAACGCGCATAGCGATATCGGTCTTCTCGTCGTTGCCATATTTGAAGCCTGAGAGCTCGCTGATTTTGCCGATAAGGGGTTGGAAGACGTCGGTGTCGTAGTTGGATTGTTTGCCTTGAAGTGCCATGCAGAGGCGCTCAAAGCCCATGCCGGTGTCGATGACCTTGTTGGGCAATGCGATGAGGCTGCCGTCGTTGCGACGCTCATACTGCATGAATACGAGGTTCCAGATCTCAATTACTAGCGGGTTGTCTTTGTTGACCAACGAAGCGCCGTCGATTTTCTGACGCTCCTCGTCGCTGCGGAGGTCGATATGGATCTCGCTGCAGGGGCCGCAAGGACCGGTCTCGCCCATCTCCCAGAAGTTGTCGTGTTTGTTGCCGTTGATGATATGGCTGGCGGGGAGGTATTTCTCCCAGATGGAAGCGGCCTCGTTGTCGCGCTCCAATCCGTCTGCGGCATATCCCTCAAATACGGTGGCGTAAAGTCTCTCGGGGTTAAGTCCTAATACCTTTACTAAAAACTCAAATGCCCATTCTATCGCTTCAGCTTTGAAGTAGTCGCCAAACGACCAGTTGCCTAGCATTTCAAACATTGTGTGGTGATAGGTGTCGTGGCCTACCTCCTCCAAGTCGTTGTGCTTACCGCTCACGCGCAGACATTTCTGGGAGTCCGCTACTCGGGGGTTGGTGATAGGACGGTTGCCTAGGATCACATCCTTAAACTGGTTCATGCCCGCATTGGTGAACATCAATGTGGGGTCATCTTTGATTACCATCGGTGCTGATGGTACGATTATATGGCTCTTTTGGCGGAAGAATTCTTTGAACGCTTCTCTAGTTTCTGATGAAGTGAGCATATCTCGTTATATTTTTTGAGTTTAGTTTTCTTCTATTATCTTTCTTCTTTACCTTAAGCGACCCATTATTATGGGCGATTATCGCTTTCGGCTTGCAAAATTACTAATTTTACATTATTTTTGCAACACATTAAGGAATATACAGATTCAGAGTATGTCGAAACGTATAGTATATCGTTACAATCCCGATACCGATAATTATGAGCGGCTTTATCCTACGATGAGGTCACGTCTTCTTGCACTGCTTATCTATTTAATCGTCGGTGTGGTGGTCGGCGTTGCTCTGTTTTTAGTCGTTTTCTACGTGTTTGATTCACCTACCGAGGAGAACCTTCGCAAGGAAAATTCGCAGCTCAAGGCGCAGGTAAACCTGCTTAAACGCCGTGTGGATAACTCCTTAAAGGTGATGGACAATATCCGTGAGCGCGACGATAATTTCTATCGTGTGATGATGCAGATGGACCCTATGTCGCATGGTCAGATATATGCCGGCCTTGACAACGATGCCCGCTACAAGCAACTCCAATCCATGGAGGAGGGTAAGCTGCTCACGCAAATCACCCGCGAGGTGGATATCCTCGACCGTCAGCTTTATGCCCAGTCCAAATCTTTTGATGAGCTGAAGACCGAAGCGCTCAAGCAGCAGGACAGATTAGCACATATCCCCTCAGTGATGCCTCTTAATATAAAGAACTACACCATGGCGTCGGGCTACGGCTCCCGCATGGACCCTGTCTATGGCACGCATGAGTTTCACGCCGGCATCGACTTCGCTTCTGAGATGGGCGTAGCAGTGTTTGCCACTGCCGCGGGTGTGGTCCAGGAGGCCGGTTGGCATGGCGGTTATGGCAACAGCATCGACATCAACCACGGATATAACTACATGACACGTTATGCACACCTGAGCGCCATCGACGTGCGCCCCGGACAGTATGTGCAGCGTGGCGAGAAAATAGGGGAGGTGGGATCCACCGGTAAATCTACCGGCCCGCACTTGCATTATGAGGTGCGTTTCAAAGGTGAGCCCCAGAATCCGGTGAACTACTATTTCATGGATATCACCCCCGAACAGTATGAGGAAATGATTAGATTGGCCGAGAACGCCGG
>CAZLJS010000268.1:0-2447 GCA_964559895.1 uncultured Sangeribacter sp. | reverse complement strand
GCTAAATGCTTCCGCGATGAGGACCTTCGCGCCGATCGTCAGCCCGAGTTCACTCAGATCGACTGCGAAATGAGCTACGTAGAGCAAGAAGACGTCATCGAGATGTTTGAAGGTCTGGTAAAACATATCTTCAAATATGTCAAAAATATAGACTTCACAGAGCCCTTCCCCCGCATGACATGGAACGACGCCATGCGCATCTACGGCTCCGATAAGCCCGATATCCGCTTCGGAATGCCCTTCGTCGAGATCACCGACCTGGTGAAAGGCAAAGGCTTCAGCGTCATGGAAGATGCCGAGCTCACAGTAGGTATCTGCGCTAAAGGCTGCGCCGGTTATACCCGCAAACAACTCGACCAACTCACCGACTTCGTACGCCGTCCACAAGTGGGCGCCAAAGGCCTCGTATGGGTTAAATTTGAAGCTGACGGAGCCATCAAGAGCTCTGTAAGCAAATTCTTCAGCGAAGAGGACCTCCGCGCTTGGGGCGAAAGAATGGACGCTCAAGCGGGCGACCTATTGCTTCTCCTCAGCGGCGAGGCTATGAAGACACGCAAACAGCTATGCGAGCTACGCCTTGAGATGGGCAACATCCTCGGCCTACGTCCGAAAGACCAATTCGCGCCACTCTGGGTAGTAGATTTCCCCTTGTTTGAATGGGACGAGGAGACACAACGCTATTACGCTATGCACCACCCCTTCACCTCACCCAATCCCGAGGATATACCTTTGCTCCACTCAGACACAGGCAAGGTGCGTGCCACAGCTTACGATATCGTTGTCAACGGCACTGAGCTGGGCGGCGGTTCTATCCGTATCCATGACTCAGAGCTCCAAGACACCATGTTTGAGCTCCTCGGCTTCACCCCCGAGAAAGCACACGAGCAATTTGGCTTCTTGATGAACGCCTTCAAGTATGGCGCACCCCCTCACGGAGGTCTCGCCCTCGGTTTCGACCGCTTCGTATCCATCGTGGCAGGTTTGGACTCCATCCGCGACGTCATCGCATTCCCCAAAAACAACTCCGGCCGCGACGTCATGAACGAGTCACCATCACCTCTCGACCCCGCACAGCTTGAAGAATTGAAACTAGAATTAAAGAAAGAGAATTGAACATTACTGTAAGTAATATAGCCGAGGCCATAGAGAGCTTCGCCCCCTCATCGCTGCAGGAGAGCTACGACAACTCCGGCTTGCAGATAGGGATGCCCTCACAGAAAGTGGAGGCGGCGCTACTATGCCTCAGCGTTACAGAGGATATAATAGACGAGGCGGTGCGACGCGATTGCAATCTTATCGTGTCGCATCACCCTCTGCTATTCAAAGGCCTCAAGCATATCACCGGAGCCACCTCCGCCGAACGTATCGTGGCGAAAGCTATCCGCAACGACATCGCCATCTACGCCGCGCACACCAACCTCGACAGCACCTATGAAGGGGTCAGCTACGAGATGGCTCATGCCCTTTCCATGGGTGAGATACGCCCGTTAGTACCCACACAAGCAGACGCTGTCACCGGACTGGGTATCATCGGCGAAATGCCAAAGCCCGTGCCCGCACAAGAGTTCCTGCGCCAACTCAAACGCGTCTTCAGAGTGAAATCACTCAAATACTCCACCCAGACCTCCAAAATAGTGATACGCAAAGTAGCTCTATGCGGCGGTTCCGGTGCCTCATTCATCCAAGACGCCATCCAAGCCGGCGCCGACGCTTATGTCTGCGGTGATATCAAATATCACGACTTCGACTCCTTCGGTCCCGATATCCTACTGGCCGATATAGGCCACTACGAGAGCGAAGTTGCCTCGAAAAAAATTTTGGCACGTGTTATTAAGGAAAAATTTCCTAACTTTGTGGTCTATTTAGCCGAAACGGAAAATAACCCCGTGGGCGCGCTATAAAACCACCATCGTCGCAACTAGTAATTACGAAAAAACAATTCCAAACAAAGATATGGCAGAGGAAATAAAAAACGAGAAAGAACGCAGTGTGGAAGAGAGACTTAAAGATCTCTATTTGCTGCAAACTCTATTGTCGGAGATAGACCGCATCAAAGTGCTGCGCGGCGAACTTCCCCACGAGGTCAAAGACCTTGAGGACGAAATCGTCCGTTTCCAAACTCGCATCCAAAAATTCAAAGATGAAATTGCGGATCTCAAACGTCAAGTATCACGCATGCAAGCTGATACTGCAGACCGCAGCGCCAAAATTGAAAAATATCGCGAGCAACAAAACAATGTCAGAAATAACCGCGAATTCGACTTCTTGGAGAAAGAGATGGAATTTGAGGGCCTAGAGATTGAACTTAACAACAAACGTATCCGCGAAGCCGGCATGGCTCAGGAGCGCAAACTTGAAGAGATCGCCAAGGCTCAAGAGGAACTCTCCGACCATGAGCATATCCTCGAAGACAAACGCAAAGAGCTCGACGAAATCGTCAACGAGAC
>CAZLJS010000267.1:0-2456 GCA_964559895.1 uncultured Sangeribacter sp. | reverse complement strand
GCCACTAAAAGCCACCCTCGACGCCACGATATATCCCTACTACACAGCTATTTAACCCGTTTTTGCCCTAAAAATACCAAAATCCACTTATTTTCTTTCAACTTAACTTTTTTCACCCTACACAAAAAATATTTCATATTTTACTTGCATAATCTGAATTTATTTTATTAACTTTGCCACGTGATTTAAAACCAACATTAATTAACCCTTAAAAATTTAAGATTACATGAACGAATCTAACAACAATCAAACAGCAAAACGGAGCTACCTACTCCGCCCCTACCGCGAAGGTGGCAAAATCAAATGCCCAAGATGTGGCAAAAAGTCATTTACCCCCTACATCGAGGGTGCGACACGCCAAGTGCTCGACGACAGCGTGGGCCGTTGCGACCATATCTGCTCCTGCGCATATCACAAGACGCCCAAAGAGTATTTTGAGGAGGATGTCACGCGCGGACGCCGCCGTTTGGCTTACATCTACTCCCAGCCAATACCGGCGCCGAAGCCGGTCCCCGACAAGGTCGATCTCTGTTCTATCGAGGAATGGGACCAACGGCAACAGCTGCGTTGGTCATTGTGCGCCGACCTCATCTCGCACATGCAGCGATACTTCCACTCCGACAAAATAGAGCGCGTCGTGAAAAAGTATCACATCCAGCGATACACCCCTCAACGCCCCTACACCATGTTCCCCTGCATCGACATCCACGGACGTGTCGCAGATGTGGCGGTGATGGAGTATAACGAAGACCTGCACCGCGGCGCTACCACCTTCTGGTATCATGGCAACAGTCAGTGGCGCGAACGCATGGCCAGGGAGCATCCCAACGGATACCGCTTCGGCTCATGCTTCTTTGGCGAGCACCTCTTGGCCGAAGACCCGTATTCTCCGGTAGCGGTGGTGGAGAGTCAAAAGACAGCGGTGCTGGGCAGCATCTTCCTTCGTGGCTATATATGGTTGGCGACCTGCGGATGCGAGCGCCTCAACGTCAACATGTGTTACAGATTGAAAGGGAGACACGTGACCCTTTTCCCCGACAAGGGCATGGAAGATAAGTGGGAAGCCATCGCCAACCAGGTGAGACGCAACAACGAGCAGACCACGCCCGATGCCCACGTCAATATCTCCGTGAACCGTTGGATGGACCATTCCCCCGACATGCCCGACAATACGGATATCGCCGATATCTGGATGGAAATATTCTTCGGCAAGTAAAGCAGCGATGCCACTACCCCGCTATTCAATCCTCTAACACATTTAATATCAAATAAATAAATATTTTTTGACCTTACATTATGGAAACAACTGAATTGATTGATTTCGTATCAGACCCCAACAACGACAAGAAGCGAAAATACTTCTTGATAGGCGACTCTTTCTACGAACTTGGGCGCATCCAAGACATCCACGGACGTAAGATGGAGGGGTTGGTGGAGCGCCGCCCCTCTACCATCGTCCGCCGCCACGGCAAGCAGATGCTCCGCGCCATACCGGAGTACGACGGTTTCACTTATTACCCCTGTAATATTAATTATCAAAGAGATATTGACATGGGTGATAACCGCAAGCTCTACAACACCTACAAACCATTGCCCTGCTCCGAGCCCTGCTTTGGCGACCTCTCCACATGGCATAAGCTGGTGAGCCACCTCTGCGCCGACGATGAGGCGAGAACCACCATGCTATGGGATTATTTGACCATCCTCTACCGCTATCCCACCCACACGCTGCCCGTGCTTTGCCTGGTGAGCCGTGAGAACGGCACCGGCAAGACCACCTTCGGCAACGCGCTGGGATACCTGCTGGGCGACAACGTCACCTACCTCTCTCAAGGGGATATCAGCAGTCAATTCAACGGCTGGTGCCGCTCCTTGGTAGCTGTGGTAGAGGAGATGAGCGACGGCAAAAAGGCGCTCAACACTATCAAGAACGCCTCCACCGCGGCTTTCATGAATATCAATGAGAAATTTGAGAAGGCAGGACGCGAGGAGATTTGTATCAAATTGGTGATAAACTCCAACAATGAGCGGGAGTTCATCCACGCCAACCGTGAGGATATCCGCTACTGGATACTGAAGGTGCCCAAGCTTGAGAGTTATGATGTTGACTTTCAGAAGAAGCTACGTGCCGAGGTGCCTGCCGTGATGTATTACCTTGAGCATCGTGAGATTGTAGCCGAGGAGGAGAGCCGCATGTGGTTCAGCGCCGAGTCGATACGTACCGACGCCCTGTCGCAGGTGGTGCTGTCGAGCATCTCTCCGTGTGCCAAGGATGTTATCACAGTCGCTTGTGAGAAACTCGCGGAGTATAACCACGACTGGGTGGCTAATTTCTCAGAGATATTCTCTATGATATCAAATAAATTCAGCAGATATGAGGTGTCGGCGGCGCTCAAGGAGCTGAATATACCTCACAGGAGAATGGTGTATAGCGACAAACTTATTAGTAAAAGGGG
>CAZLJS010000266.1:0-2461 GCA_964559895.1 uncultured Sangeribacter sp. | reverse complement strand
GATGTTATCCACCTTATCGCCCATCAGCGCCAATAGGTCGATGACCTGCAACGGGTTCTGCAGACCATATTTACCGCAAACCTCCTTGGGACCGCGTATCTCTATATCCTGACCGCGATAGGAGGGCTTATATTGCAGCACGGTGTCGGTGACGAGCTGCCCGAAATCCTTGTCGGGAGTCATCATATAGGTGGTGAACCCCTCCTTCTCGGCACGCTTGGCCATGGTGCCTATCACGTCGTCGGCCTCGAAACCGGCAACCTCCAGGATGGGTATATTGTAGGCGCGGATGATATCCTTAATGTATGGTATAGAGAGCTTTATATCCTCGGGAGTGGATTCACGTTCCCCCTTATACGACTCCATGGTCTCGTGGCGGAAGGTAGGGCCCGCCGGATCAAAACATACCGCCAGATGAGAGGGACGCTCCTTGCGCAGCAACTCCTCCAGCGTGTTGACGAAACCAAAGATGGCCGAAGTGTTGAACCCCGACTGTGTGATGCGCGGCATCTGTATAAGAGCATAATACGCCCTGAAGATAAGCGCATAAGCATCTAATAGGAATAAACGTTTCTCTGTCATGAATGCTAAATTTTCCGCTAATATAGTAAAATAATAGTTAATGCTAAATGCGGTTAACAAAAAATTACTAAATTTGTAGCGAAATTGAAATATGACCATACTTGATACAATACAGCATCGCCTCGGGAAGGAGTTGACGGCGATGAACGACATAATCACCGACACGCTCCACACCGCCAATCCAATGATGAATGATGTGGTGGATAACTATCTGCGTACCAAAGGTAAACAGATACGCCCCATCATCGTTATGCTCAGCGCCAAGATGCTCGGCAAGATCAATTCTCATGTGCTCTACGCCGCCGCAGCCCTGGAAATGCTGCACAACGCATCGCTGATACACGACGACGTGGTGGATGAGACCAAGACACGACGCGGCAAAGCCACCATCAATTCCATCTGGGGCAACCACGTGGCGGTATTGGTGGGCGACTACTTCGTCTCCAATGCCTTGGCGGTAGGTATCAAGACTGAAAGCGTACACGTGGTGAAAGCCCTGTCGGACCTCGGCGTGGAGCTGAGCACCGGCGAAGTCGATCAGATATCCAACGCACGCGCACACCACTACAGCGAAGAGGCATATTTCAATATGATACGCAAGAAGACAGCCTCGCTGTTCATGCACTGCATGAAGATCGGAGCCGAGACCTCCGGCGCCAACAAGGATTATTGGTCGCCAATGGTGCGATATGCCGAGCTGCTGGGTCTATGCTTCCAGATACGCGACGACATCTTCGACTACTTCCCCGCCGGAGAGATAGGGAAGCCCACCGGCAACGACCTCCGCGAAGGTAAAGTGACACTGCCGCTACTCTACGCCCTCACACACACCACCACCGACGAGGCCAAGAGTATGCGCGCACTCCTCGACAAAGAGCAACTCAACGAACAAGAGATACAGACACTTATCGATTTCGCCGTCACCAACGGCGGTATCGACTACGCATACGCCACCATGCGCGATATGCAGATTGAAGCCAACGAGATCATCAACCGGTACCCCGACAGCGACGCCAAAGAGTGCTTCAACATGATCTTTGAATTCATCATCAGCAGAAATAAATAATCCACCTCTCCGCGAGAGAGCCACACAACGGGTGCACCACCGCCCCGACAGACAGTAAATTAGGGACTCATAATGCAAAGTGCATAGCCCACGTAGCCACGCACTTAATAACAGGTAATATATTGGAAATATCATTCTTAGTCATCATCGAGATCATCGGCACCATCGCCTTTGCCATCTCCGGCATACGCCTAGCCGCCTACAAACGCTTTGACTGGTTTGGCGCCTACGTGGTGGGCCTCGTCACCGCCATAGGAGGCGGAACGCTGCGCGACCTACTGCTCGGCATACCGGTGTTCTGGATGCAAACCCCCATGTATATCTCCGCCACGGCATTATCCCTGCTGGCGGTGCTGCTCTTTAAGAAAACGCTGGTGACCGGTTTCCGCTCCCTCTTCCTCTTCGACGCCATCGGTCTGGCACTATTCGTCATCACAGGTATCAACAAGACGCTGGACGCCGGTTTCGCGATGTGGGTAGCCATCATCATGGGATGCATCACAGGCGCCTTCGGTGGTGTGGTGCGCGACATCCTCATCAACGAAGAGCCCCTTTTCTTCCGCAAAGAGATATATGCCACAGCCTGCCTGGCGGGCGGCGTGATTTACGCCATGGTGACATACCTTGCGCTACCTACCATAGTGGCCGACTCCGCGTGTGCCGTCACCGTGATAGGACTGCGCATCCTCGCAAACCACTACAAATGGCGCTTGCCCATATTGAAAGTGGAGCAGGAGCACAAGAATCGACACGAATAATGGAATAAATATATCACTACAGCAGGGGACCGCCACAGCGCGGTCCTTTTCTTTT
>CAZLJS010000265.1:0-2462 GCA_964559895.1 uncultured Sangeribacter sp. | reverse complement strand
CTTCGTTCTCGCCCTCTTCAGCAGCGTCAACTTTCTCTACTTTTCTCTCTTGGAGACCCTCAGCGATAGCTGCGCATACAGTGTCGAGAACGATCTCGATGCTCTTTGTAGCGTCATCGTTTACAGGGATAACGAAATCAACGTTGGAAGGATCGGAGTTGGTATCTACCATACCGAATACAGGAATACCAAGACGGTTAGCCTCAGCAACTGCGATGTGCTCTTTCATTACGTCAATTACGAACAATGCGCTGGGAAGACGGTTCAAGTCAGCGATGCTGCCAAGGTTCTTCTCAAGTTTCGCACGTTGACGTGTGATTTGCAATTTCTCACGTTTGGAAAGGTTGTCAAATGTGCCGTCTTTGCTCATGCGGTCGATAGTAGTCATCTTCTTCACAGCCTTGCGGATAGTGGGGAAGTTGGTGAGCATACCACCGGGCCAGCGCTCGTTGACGAACGGCATATCTACACTTTGTGCTTTCTCTGCAACAACCTCTTTAGCTTGTTTCTTAGTAGCTACGAAGAGTACGCGTTTGCCGCTTTTTGCGATTTGTTTCAAAGCTGCGGCAGCCTCGTCGAGCTTAGCTGCTGTTTTGTAAAGATCGATGATGTGGATACCGTTACGCTCCATGAAGATGTAGGGAGCCATTGCGGGATTCCATTTTCTTTTCAGGTGACCGAAGTGGCAGCCTGCGTTCAGAAGTTGTTCAAATGTGGGTGTTGCCATTGTTTTGTTTTTTTGTTTACTTTCTTTTTGTTAATTCAATTTCCAAGTAGGGTGTGAAACGCCGTCTTGAAAATTTAGATACTAAACTCTATATAAAACCTACGCCCGGCACGCCAAAATGGCATGCCAAGCGGAAGTATTATTCATTTTTAAGCTACGAAATATTTCAAAGCTATGAAGCGAAATATTAACGTTTGCTGAATTGGAAGCGTTTGCGAGCTTTGGGGCGACCCGGTTTTTTACGCTCAACAACGCGAGCGTCGCGAGTCATGAAGCCTTCAGCGCGAAGTGCGGGTTTATCCTCAGGATTGATTTTAACCAAAGCACGAGCGATAGCGAGACGAAGAGCCTCTGCTTGTCCTTTGTAACCACCACCGTTGAGGTTAACTTTGATATCGTAACGACCTTCAGCCTCGAGAGTCAAAAGGGGTTGTTTTACGATATATTGAAGAATTGAAGAGGGGAAATAAACATCGAGCGCGCGCTTGTTGATGGTGATATTTCCGGTTCCCTCGCAAACATATACACGAGCTACGGCAGCCTTTCTGCGGCCAATTGCATTGATCATTTCCATCTCTTATTTCAATTTATTGATGTCAATTACTTTGGGGTTCATGCTCTCGTAAGGATGCTCTGCTGTATTGAATACATACAAGTTGCCAAGTTGTTTGGCACCCAATTTTGATTTGGGAAGCATACCCTTAACAACCTTGATATACAAAGGATGTTTGCCGGCTTTCACTGTCTTCTTGTAGGACTTTGCCATCAAGTCAGCGGGAGTGTAAGCGCGTTGTCCACCGGGATAGCCGGTAAAACGAAGGTACTCGTGGTTATCCATCTTACCGCCAAGCATTTTCACTTTGTCGGCATTGATGATAATCACATTGTCGCCGCAATCCATGTTGGGAGTAAAATCGGGTTTATATTTGCCGCGCAAAATTTTTGCCACTTTAGCGCATAGACGTCCCAACACCTGGTCGGTTGCATCGATTACTACCCACTCTTTTTTGATTGTCTCGGGGGTAGCGTAAACTGTTTTGTAACTTAAAGAGTCCACTTTAAATTGTTGCTTTTTTTAGTTAATTTATCCATCGGTTGCTCCGCTAATCTCAGGCCAAAGAGATTGTCGTGCGGCATCCCCGACTATTACTTCGGATATAATCGGCGTGCAAAATTACTATTTTTTTTTCATTCCACAAACATCTTTTGAAAATATTTTTTATCATACGATAGCCCAAATACTTTATCTTAAATAGCCGCGGCTGAAAAATACACATCATTCTAAACCAAACGGATTAGTGCGGCGTTATTGCTGCAGTTACTTAATCTTAATTTAAATTATAACAATATGCTACAACGACTATTATGCTCTGCCATGGGATGCTCCCTGCTCCTACTATCCGCGTCATGCAACCCTAACGGCAATTCATGCGACAACGCCGACAATTGCGGCAACTGCACTTCCGACACTATCACCGCACAGGTGGTGGAGGGTGTCATCGTGGTCTCCGCCGACTCGGCTATCAATGGTACTCCGGCACCAACAGCGCCGACACCGCCCACTACCTCTACATCCACCTCCAACGAATCTACCACGGCCGCTGCTAACGCTGATGAGACCTCATCCACGTCTGCCGCCAACGAATCATCTACAAACCAAAAGTAATCTCAACACCCTTTTCTGCAACAGCAGTGCGGCGCGCCTCCGCTATGGAGCCGCGCCGCATTTTATCGT
>CAZLJS010000264.1:0-2472 GCA_964559895.1 uncultured Sangeribacter sp. | reverse complement strand
TTTTGAAGAAGATGTTTTCGATAAGGCGCATATTGATGTCGGCGTCTATCTTGTCTCCGGTGGCGCTATAGTTGTCGAGCGGCATCTTCTGCTGTATAACAATCAGGGCGCCGGTCTTGGTTTTCGACATACTGGTGCAGGCGTATAGTATGGATAGCACCTTGGAGTGGTCTTTGGATTCCTCGTCGCTGTGTTTAAACAGTTTACGGATGAATTTCCACTTATCCTGCGAGCCGATGTCTATCAAGAAGCGCTTTATCTGCTCTTGGAAGAGGATTACGAGCACGATGAGACCGATGTTCATAAACCTATCGAGGATAGTGCCGGTCAATCTCATATCGAAGATTTCGGAGGCCAATACCCAGATGACGATAAACGCCAAGACGCCATAGAATAGGCTCAAGGTGCCGCTATTGCGCATCATCTTGTATAGATAGAAGAGCATCAGCGCCACTATCACTATGTCGATGATATCCTTTATTCCGAAATCTATCATTCTCTATTCTATTTTCTCTAATCTCTAATCTCTAATCTCTGTTCTCTAATCTCTGTTCTCTAAGCATTAAGCATCCTCACCAGTTCGCGGGCTTCCACGGCAGGTCTCACCTCATGGACGCGCAGTATGTCGGCTCCTTTCTGGAGGGCTATGGTGTTGAGCACGGTGGTGCCGTTGAGCGCCTCGGCGGGGGTGATGCCCAGCGGTTTCCATATCATGGTCTTATGCGAGATGCCTACCAGCAGTGGTAGCTCCATGCGCTTGAACTCCTCCAGCTCCCTCATCAGTTGGAAATTCTGCTCCACCGTTTTGGCGAAACCGAATCCGGGGTCTAGGATGATGTCTGCTACCCCTTTGGCGTGGAGACTATCGACTTTCTGCGCCAGGTCGAGGATGACGTCGCGCGTCACATCCTCATAGTCGGTAAGCGACTGCATAGTGTTGGGCGTGCCACGCATATGCATCAGTATATAAGGCACTTTATGCTCCGCCACCACGTCCCAAATCTCGGGGTCGAGGGTGCCGCCCGCCACGTCGTTGATGATGTCGGCGTGGAAATCCTCAATGCAACGGCGCGCCACCTCAGCGCGGAAGGTGTCGATGCTGACGATAGTGTCGGGGTGATCGCAACGTATCAGCTCCAGGGCCCTCGCCAAACGGTCGTATTCCTCTTGCGGGGTGATATCCACGGCGCCGGGACGTGTGGAATAGCCACCGATGTCGAGCATATCGGCGCCCTCGCTAAGGAGCTTGTCGATGCGTGGCTTTATCACCTCAGCGGTGAAGCTGCGGCTGTCGGCATAAAAGGAGTCGGGGGTGACATTTATGATGCCCATGATTTTGGGAGAGTCGAATTCATAGAGCTTCCCATTGAGATTTACAGAGCTGTAATTGTTCATGATGGGGCGAAGTTAACAAAAAAAACTGATATTGCGAAGCTATTCAACGAGAATTTAGTAACTTTGCACTCGAAATAGAGAAGTTACTACAGATGCAAGAAATCAGAAACATCGCAATCATTGCCCACGTCGATCACGGCAAAACTACATTGGTAGATAAAATGCTATTGGCAGGGCACCTGTTTCGCGACAATCAATCCACCGGCGAACTTATACTGGACAACAACGATTTGGAGCGTGAGCGTGGCATCACGATCCTCTCCAAGAATGTGTCAATCAATTACAAGGGAGTGAAAATCAACATTATCGACACTCCGGGACACGCCGACTTCGGTGGAGAAGTGGAGCGCGTGTTGAATATGGCAGACGGCTGTCTGCTCCTCGTCGATGCCTTTGAGGGTCCCATGCCCCAAACCCGTTTTGTGCTCCAGAAAGCTATCCAAATGGGTCTGAAACCGGTGGTAGTGGTCAATAAAGTTGACAAACCCAACTGCCGCCCCGATGAGGTCAATGAGATGGTGTTTGACTTAATGTTTAACCTCAACGCCACCGAGGACCAGCTCGACTTCCCCACACTCTACGGCTCTGCCAAGCAGAACTGGATGAGCACCGATTGGAGAAAGCCCACCGAGGACATCACCGCCTTGCTCGATGCTATCATCGAGTATATCCCCGCACCTACACAGCTCGAGGGTGACCCGCAGATGCTTATCACCAGCCTCGACTACAGCAGCTATGTGGGCCGTATCGCCATTGGTCGCGTACATCGCGGCACTATCCGCGAAGGCGCCGACCTGTCGCTATGCAAAAAGGATGGCACCATCACCAAACAGCGCGTCAAAGAGCTACACATCTTCGAAGGTATGGGCCGCAAAAAGGTCACAGAGGTCTCCAGTGGTGACATATGCGCTATCGTAGGTCTTGAGAACTTCGAGATCGGCGACACCGTCTCCACCATCGAGAACCCCGAGCCGCTACCACGCATCGCCATCGACGAGCCCACCATGTCCATGACATTCACCATCAACGACTCACCCTTCTTTGGTAAGGATGGCAAATTCGTCACCTCCCGCCATA